>NZ_JBHYZV010000044.1:0-66289 GCF_042753905.1 Streptomyces sp. NPDC059248
CCGGTACACCGTCCACCTGGGTGCCGGAACGCCCCGTACCGGCCGGCTCGACTGTGCGATCACCGTCGTCGACGGCCGGCCCGCGCACGCCGCGGCGGCCGGGGACGTCGCACCCGTCGCCCACGGCACGATCGCCGTCCCACCGCCCCCGGCCCCCTGAACCCACTACCCCTGTCCCGGAAGGACCCTCGTGCTGCACCGCCCCGAACTCCACGGCACCCTGGGCGCCGTCGCCGCCAGTCACTGGCTGGCCTCCGCCACCGGCATGGCGATGCTCGACCGCGGCGGAAACGCCTTCGACGCCGCCGTCGCCGCCGCCCTGGTGTGCCAGGTCGTCGAGCCCCATCTCAACGGCCCGGCGGGCGATGTCCCGATCATGGTGTACGAGGCGGCGACCGGTGAGACCCGGGTCATCTGCGGCCAGGGCCCGATGCCCGCAGCCGCCACCCCGGCGGCCTTCCGCGCCCTCGGTCTGGACGCCGTCCCCGGCTCCGGACTGCTGGCGGCCCCCGTCCCCGGCGCGTTCGGCGCCTGGATGCGGCTGCTGCGCGACCACGGACGGCTCCGTGTCGCGGACGTCCTGGAGCCGGCCATCGGATACGCCGACGGCGGCTACCCCCTGCTGCCCAGGGCATCGGCCATGATCGAGGTGATGGCCCCCCTCTTCCGGGACGAGTGGGCCGAGTCGGGCCGCACGTTCCTGCCCGGCGGACGGGTCCCGGCACCGGGGGAACGGATGCGCAACCCGGCCCTGGCCGAGGTCTTCCGGCGCATCCTCGCCGAGGCCAAGGCCGCCACGTCCGACCGCGAGGGCCAGGCCGACGCCGCCGCCCAGGCCTTCTACGAGGGGTTCGTGGCCGAGGCGATCGACCGGTTCACCACCACGGAGATGATCGACTCCACCGGGCGGCACCACCGCGGTCTGCTCACCGGCGCCGATCTCGCCGCCTGGCGGGCGGGCTCGGAACCCACCGTCAGTTACGACTACCGGGGCCACCAGGTCCACAAGCCGGGGCCCTGGTCGCAGGGTCCCGTCTTCCTCCAGCAACTCGCCCTGCTGGAGGGCTTCGACCTGGGGGCGGTGGAGCGCGGCGGCGCCGAGCACCTCCACACCGTCGTGGAGGCCGCGAAGCTCGCCTTCGCCGACCGGGAGGCGTGGTACGGGGACCCCGAGCACGCCGACGTACCCCTGAAGGAACTGCTGGACCGCGAGTACGCGGCGGCCCGCAGGGCGCTGATCGGGCCGCGGGCGTCAGGAGAGCTGCGGCCCGGATCGCCCGGCGGCCGGGAGCCGTGGATCCCGCCGGTCCGCGACATCACCCCCGTCCCGGGGCGGCCCGACTGGCTCGACCAGCTCGGCGACGGTATCCCCACGGTGCTGCTGCGCACCGCCGCCAAGGGCGACACGACCTGCGTCAGCGCCACCGACCGGGACGGCAATATGGTCGTGGCCACCCCCAGCGGCGGCTGGCTGAAGAGCTCACCCGTCGTCCCGGGACTGGGCTTCCCCCTCGGCACCCGGGGCCAGATGGCCTGGCTCGACGAGGGGCACAACAACACCCTGGCACCGGGCAAGCGGCCCCGGACGACCCTCAGCCCGACGCTGCTGCTGCGCGACGGCCGCCCCCGGCTGGCCTTCGGCACCCCCGGCGGCGACCAGCAGGACCAGTGGACGCTGAATTTCCTCGTCCACCATCTCGACTTCGGTCTCGACCCGCAGGCGGCGGTGGAGGAACGCACCTTCCACACCGATCACGTACCGACGTCGTTCACCCCGCGCACCGCCCGTCCGCTCACCCTGGTACTGGAGGACGGCTTCCCCGATGAGACCCTCGCCGGGCTGCGCGCTCGCGGGCACGAGCTGAAGGTGGTGGCGCCGCTCTCCCTCGGCAAGGTCTGTGTCACCGGCGTCGACGCGCACGGCGGGGTGCTGGCCGCCGCGAGCCCCCGCGGCGGGCAGGCGTACGCGGTGGTCCGCTGACCCGCCCGGTACGGCGGGGGACGGCTCCCCCCGCCGTACCGGAGGCTCAGTCCGCCGCCGTACCGGAGGCTCGGTCCACCGCCCGTTCGGAGGTGAGACCGGCGACCAGGCGCGCCACGCTTCCGATGTCCCGGAAGTTGGCGGGGACGAGATGTCCGGGGGTCACATCGGCGTCGAACCGCTCGCGCAGGAACGCGACGAGGCGGGTGATGTTCATCGAGTTGAGCACTCCCCATTCCAGCAGCGGTGACTCGGCGGTCAGTTCGGCCGAGGGGTCCCCGTCGAGGAGTTCGGTACGGATGTAACCCTCGATCTCCGTGGCGGCGGCGGCCTGGTCCATGGGCGTCGTTCGTCCTTTCCTCGGAAGCTCGGGAGGAGGCTTGGGGCTCAGAGGGCCTGGGGCTCAGGTGGCTCGGGGGTCAGGGGGGTGCGGGAGCACGGCCCGGCTCAGCAGCGCGCGGTCCGTCTTGCCGTTGCGGGTACGGGGCAGTTCGGGGACGGCCACCACGGCGTCGGGGATCATGTAGCGGGGCAGCAGCCCGGCGCAGTGGCGCTTCACCGCCAGCAGGCCCGGCGGGGCGGTCCCGTCGGGGACGACCACGGCGACGATCCGTGCGGCGGTCCCCTCCCCTTCGACGAGTACCGCGGCCTCGTTCACGGCCGGATGACGGGCGAGTGCGGCCTCGATCTCGCCGAGTTCGACCCGCCGGCCCCGGATCTTGACCATCCGGTCCAGCCGCCCCCGGTAGTCGAAGGCGCCGTCGGCCCCGACCCGGACCAGGTCACCGGTCCGGTAGGGGCCCCGGTGCGCGGGGCGGCCCCAGTACCCGGCCATCACGGTCGGCCCGGCGACGACGAGTTCGCCCTCCTCCAGCGGCCCGGCGCGCCGCCCGTCCGGCCGGACCGCCCACACCTCGTTCCCGGAGCAGGCGCGGCCGATCGGGACAGGGCCGCCGATATCGTCCGCGGTGACCTCGTGGAACGTACAGACATTGGTCTCGGTGGGGCCGTAGAGATTGAGGAACCGGATACCGGGCCACCGCCCGAACAGCCGGGCCAGCGGGGCGGCGGGGAACGGCTCCCCCGCGAAGAGGACGGCGCGGAGCGCGGGCGGCCGGGGTGTGTCGCAGAGCCCGCCGTCCCGGATCATCAGGACGAGGACGGAGGGCACCGAGTACCAGACGGTGATCCGCTCCTCGGTGAGGAACGCCGTCAGCTGGCCGGGCGCGTAGGCCAGTTCGGCGGGGACCAGCCGGACCGACGCGCCGGTGAGGAAGGCGACGTAGAGGTCGAGGACCGACAGGTCGAAGGCGAAGGGGGCGTGGTTGGCGAACCGGTCGCGCCGGCCGGCGCCGAGTTCGGCGGCGGCCCAGCGGATGAAGGCCAGGGCGTTGCGATGGGTGACGCACACCCCCTTGGGCTCGCCCGTGGAGCCGGAGGTGTAGAGGATGTAGGCGAGATCGTCCGGCCGGGCGGGTTCCGGGACCCCGGACTCGGCGACCTGACCCTCCGGAGGGTCCGGGTCGAGGGTGTGGACCGGTGGTGTACCGGGCCCCGCGTCCTTGAGCACCGCGGCGCGGGCCGGGTCGGTGACGAGGAGGGCGGCGCCGCAGCCGCGGGCGATGAGCGCGGTCCGCAGCGGCGGGTTGGCGGCGTCCACCGGTACGTACACCGCGGAGAGCCGCAGCACGGCCTGCATGACGACGACCGCGGCGACCGACTTGTCCAGCCAGATCACCACCCGGTCGCCGCGGCCCACACCGTCCGCGCGCAGCCGTGCCGCCAGGCGGTCGGCGGCCCGGTCCAGTTCGCCGTAGGTCAGTTCGCCGTCGGGTCCCGCGACGGCGGGATCGCCGGGGGCGCGCCGCGCGGAGTCGGCGACCAGGGACGCCAGGTTCACAGCCCGAGCCCCTTCGCGATCAGCTCGTGCTGGATCTCGTTCGTGCCGGAGAACAGCCGGGCGGGCACGGTGTCGCGCAGCGCCGCTTCCAGCCCCTCGTCGACGAGATAGCCCCGGGCGCCGAAGATCCGCAGGGCGTCGGAGGCCGCCCGGACCGCGGCCTCCGATACGGCGAGTTTGGAGAGGGCGCTGTCGGCGGCGCCGTGGTCGCCGCGGTCGAGCCGGAAACAGGCCCGGTACAGCAGCAGCCGCGCGCCTTCGAGCCGGAGCTTCATCTCCGCGACCCGGTGGGACACCGCCTGGAAGTCGGCGATCCGGCGCCCGAACTGCCTCCGTCGCCGGGCGTGGGCGACACAGCGGTCGAGCAGCCGGTCCATCAGGCCGATGTATCCGGCGAAGAGGCAGGCCCGTTCCCAGGCCATGGAGTGCTGGAAGACGGCGCCGCCCGCGCCCTCCGCCCCCAGGAGGTTCCCGGCGGGCACCCGGCAGTCCTCGAAGTGGACCGCCCCCGCGGCACAGCTGTCGAGGCCCATCTTCGCGAGCGGTTCGCCGACGCGCAGGCCGGGCGCGGAGCGTTCGACGACGAAGGCCGAGGTCCCGAGGAATCCGGCGGTGGGGTCGGTCACCGCGTAGGTGACGAAGACATCGGCGTCGGGGGCGTTGCTGGCCCACGACTTGGAGCCGTTGATGACGTAGGTGTCGCCGTCGCGTACGGCGCGGGTGGTGATGGCGGAGACGTCCGACCCGGCCTCGGTCTCGGTCATGGCGTTGGCGGCGATCGCGGTCCCGGCGCACATCGCGGGCAGCAGCCGGGCGCGTAACTCATCGGAGCCGTGGGCCGCGATCGGTACGGCGCAGGCGAGGAGATGGGCGCTGGTGGCGAAGACGAGCCCGGTGTCCTCGCAGCCCCGGCCGAACGCCTCGACGAGATGCGCGGTGTCGAGCGCGCCCAGGCCGCGTCCGCCGTACGGTTCCGGGACGCAGAGGCCCAGCAGCCCCAGCTCGCCGCAGCGCCGCCAGGCCTCGCGCCGCTCGGAACGGGCGTCCGGGGGTTCCCGCAGAGTCTTCCCGACGGCCGCGAGCATGGCGTCGTACGCGTCGGATTGATCCTGCTGCCAGTCCAGGAACATCACACCTCGCCGCTGGTGAAGGGATGAAGGGACGTGCGGTACGGCGGCGCCGCCGGGGTCATGGCGGGGGGCCGGGCGCGCGCGGGCCGCCGGGGTCCCGTACCGGAGGACGGTCGGGCCGGGCGCTCTGCGCGGACACGGACAAGACCTTTCGTCGGCACCCGGACGGACTCGCTCCTGCGGATGGGCCGCCCACTCCCGCCGTCGACGGTGAGCTGACCAATGAGATGCCCAGCCCGGGCCAGGAGTAGTCCCGGGAGACGTCACTTCGTTCCCGGAGCCCGCTTCCCCGCGCAACCCGCCCCTTCATCAGCCGCCCCTCACCACCGGCGGCGTCAGCCGCCGGTGGCCGCGGGCTCCGTGTCGTCCGCCTGCTTCGGCTCGGCGTCGGTGCCGGGGGATTTCTTGAGGACGGTGGCGGCGAGGACGGCCGCGCCCGCGAGGCCGATCGCGCTGAGGACGGCGGCGACCCGCAGCCCGTCGGCGAAGGCGAGCGCCGCGGCGTCGCGGAGCGCGTCGCCGACCCCGTCCGGGAGCCGGTCGGCGACGGCCAGGGCGCCGCCGGCCGTCTCCTCGGCCTCGTGGAGCGCTCCGGTGCCGATGCCCGGGGGCGCCGTTTCGCCGATCCGGCCCCGGTAGACGGCCATGGCGGCACTGCCCAGGAAGGCCATGCCCGCGGCCAGTCCGAGTTCGGCGCCGCTCTGGGAGATCCCCGACGCGAGGCCCGCGCGCTCCGGCGGGGCGGATCCCACGATGGCGTTCGTGGTCAGGGCGAGTACGGGGGTGACGCCCGTGTAGAGGACCGTGAAGCTCGCCACGGTGAGGGCGAGATCGGCCCGGGTGGCGGTGGCGGCGACCAGGGCGGCGCCCGCGGCGGCCGTCGCGAGGCCGCAGGCGATGACCGTCGTGGGGCGGACCCGGCTGACGATCCGGGGCACCAGGAGCGTCGCGGCGATCCCGCACAGGACGGACGGCAGCGTCCACAGCCCGGCCTCCAGCGGCGAGAGGCCGAGGACGACCTGGAGGTACTGCATCACCAGGAGTTGGGAGCCCGCCATCGCGGCGACCGCGAGGGTCTGGGTCGCCAGCGCCGCGCCGAAGGCGGGCCGGGCGAACAGCGCCGGGTCCACCAGGGGCTCGGCCAGACGTCGTTGGCGGCGCAGGAAGACCGCGCCGACCAGCAGTCCGCCGGCGATCCAGGCGAAGGCCGCCGGGCTCGCGCCCGAAGCGGCGAGGCGCTTGGCCCCGTAGACGACGCTCAACACCGCGACCAGCGACAGTACGGCGCCGGGGACGTCGAACCGCCCGGCGACCGGGCGCCGCTGCTCGGGCAGTACCAGGGGTCCCGCGACCAGCAGCAGAAGCATCACGGGTATCCCGATCAGAAAGACCGAGCCCCACCAGAAGTACTGGAGCATCACACCGCCCACCAGGGGGCCGATCGCCTCGCCCGCGGTGAAGCAGGTCATCCAGACCGCGAAGGCGAAGGTGCGCTGCGCCGGGTCGCGGAACATCCCGGTCAGCAGGGCCAGGGTGGACGGCATCAGGGTCGCCCCGGCGACCCCGAGCAGCGCCCGGGCCGCGATCAGCAGTTCGGCCGTGTCGGCGAGGGCCGCCAGCGCGGAGGCGGCGGCGAAGGCCGCGGCCCCGGCGAGCAGCAGCCGCCGGCGGCCGATCCGGTCGCCCAGGGTGCCCATCGTCATCAGGAACCCGGCGACGAGGAATCCGTAGACGTCGAGGATCCACAGGAGTTGGCCGCCGGTGGGGGCGAGGGCGGAGCTCAGCCCGGGGGTGGCCAGATGGAGCACGGTGAGATCCATCGACAGGACCATGGTGGGCAGGGCCAGCACGGCCAGGCCCGCCCATTCCCGTCGTCCGGCCCGTGCGGGGGCCTCGTGCGTCATCGCGGTTCTTCCTCCCCGTAGTCATCGACCCGACCGGCCCGAAAAACGTGCCGACGTATATCGGAATCGCCTTTTCGAACCGACTGCGAGTGTAAGGCATTTCCGGTCCCGTGAATTCCTTCCGCGATAAACGCCGCCAATTGCATAACGGGATGTCAATTGGCATCGGGGAACCCAAGTGCGGAACGAGGAGCCATCTGTCCTACCCGCCCCCACCTGCGAAGAAAGGGCACCCCGGCACGATGCCGGGATGCCCTTGGGGGAAGTCGTGGAGAACTCTAGGATCGGGTCGCCGCCAGGAAGGCATGGGCGAACATGGCGAGGGTCATATGCCGGTACCAGGCCCGCCATTTCCTGACGGAATAGCGGTCGAGACCCGCTTCACGGCGCGCCGACGCGAAATATCCGGCGGCAGTCGTCCGTCGTGCGGCGACCGCGACGAGTTCGTCGACGCCGGTGTCGGATGGCGCGTAGCAGAGATACGATCCGCCGCCCTCGCGGCCCAGCCGCCAGTGGGCGAAGCCGTCGTCGGCGGGTGTCCGGGTCACCGGCGGGCCGCTGGTGTGGCTGAGGAGCACATAGGGCGTCCCGCGCCGTTCCAGGGCGGCGCGGAAGGCGGGGTTCTCCCCGTAGTAGGGGGCGTCGGCGGTGACCCAGCGCGCGGGCGCCCCGGCGTCGAGGGCGCGTTCCACCATCGCCAGGGCGAGGTCCTCCCGGAAGGACAGCTCCGGTCGCGCGGGAATCCCCGTCCGCTCACGGTGTACGGGATCTTCGGCCCGGCTCTGCGGTACGAGCAGCTCCCGGTCGACGGCGCAGGCCGTGCCCCGGGGGTCCACATGGAGCAGGAACAGCCCGATCTGGTAGTTGTCTATCCGTCCGGACGCGGCGCTGTACTGCCGGGCCACACCCGCCGAACCGTTTCCCTTCTTCAGGAACCCGTCCTCGGCGACCACGAGGACGGACTCGTCCGACCCCATGCACGCGAGCACCATCTCCCGTACCCGGTCCCGGACGGAGCCCTCGTCCCACTGGGCGGTGGTCAGCAGCCGGTTCCGCCCGTCCTCCGCACCGGACGCCGCCGCCCCGGCGCCGGCCGGTTCGAGGAGTCCGCGGAGATAACGGAGGGCGTGCCGGCGCGGCTCGGCTCTGCCGAACTCGCCGTCGAGCCACTGGAAGAAGTAGTCGAGGGGACCCGGTCCCCCGTCCACGACCGGAGCTTCCGCCGTCATTCGCCACCGTCGCCTTCCCCTGCGCACCTCACCCCGACGGCCCCGCCGCCCCGCCCCGGCGACCCTACCAAGGGCTTCCGGCCGCCCTGCCCGGCACGGGCGGGGCCCGGCACGGGCGGGGCCCGGCACGGGCGGGGCCCGGCACGCCTCGGTCGGGACCCGTTCGTGTCGCGGGTCAGCCGTCCGGGGACGTTTCGCGGAAGCGTGCCGCGAGTTCGGTTCGGGAGCGGACGCCGATCTTGGCGTAGACGTTGGTCAGGTGGTACTGGACGGTCTTGACCGAGATGAACAGTTCCAGCGCCGTCTGTTGGTTCGTGGCGCCGGCGGCCACCAGGATCGCCACCGCGCGTTCCTGGGGGGTGAGGCGGGCCGTCGGGCCGGGGGTGCGGCGGGGGGTGTGGACGCCGCCCGCCTGGAGTTCGCGTTCACAGCGGTCCACATAGGTGCGGGCGCCGAGGGTGGCGTAGGCGTCCCGGGCGTTCCTCAGGGCGGTGTCGGCCTCGCGGCGTTTCCCGGCGCGGCGCAGCGTCTGGCCGTAGGCGAAGTTCACCCGGGCGCGGTCGTACGGCAGCGGGAGGCGGTCCAGATGGGCGAGGGCCCGGTCGAACTCGGCGCGGGCGGCGTCGATATCGCCGCGGGCCGCGGTGAGCCGGCCGCGGGCGAGACCGAGCCGGGCCCGGGCGGAGCGGCGGTCGCGGCGGGCGGCGAGGGTCTCGTAGGGGGTGAGGAAGGCATCGGCCTCGTCGAGGCGGCCGGTGAGGACGAGGGCGTTGGCGTAGACGTCGGGCCAGGGCCAGAAGCCGGGTTCGTCGATCGAGTCGCGCGCGGCGAGCCGGGCCAGGGGGTTCAGCGCCTCGACGACCCGCTCGTAGTCGCCGCGGGCCTCCGCCACCTGGGCGCGGGCCAGGCAGGACGGGACGAGCATGACCTCGTAGTGGTGCCGTTCGGCGGCGGCTTCGGCGACATGGCGGTCCGCGCTCTCCCAGTCGCCGCGCAGGGCGTGGATCTGGGCGGCGGTCCAGTGGACCAGGGGGCGTACGGGCTCGATCCGGAACTCGGCGAGCCGGACCTCGGCCCGCTGCGCGGTCTCAAGCGCCTCCGGCCAGGCGCCCAGCGCGAACTGGGTACGGGCCAGCCAGCCCTGGGCCCAGAGCGAGATCCGGGTGGAGCCCATCCGGAATCCCGTGGGGACGGCCGCCTCCAGTTCTCGGCGCGCGGCCTCGGGGGCGTCGAGCGCGAGATCGACCCAGCCCCGGCCGAGCCGGAAGCGCTGGGGCTGGGCGCCGCCGGAGAGGGCGTCGGCGGCCGACTCGTAGGCGGCGAGGGCTTCGTCGGGGCGGCCCGCGGCGGCCAGGCCGAGGCCGAGCACGGCCTGGGACTCCACCGCGGAGGGGTCGTCCGGGTCGGCGAGTTCGATCGCGCGGCGGGCCCAGGCGACCAGGTCGGGCCCGTCCCACCGGCCGAGGGCGTGCAGCACCCGCCGCTGGCAGATCCGGGCCATCAGGTCGTGGTGGCGTTCGGGGTCGCAGCGCCGCCATGCCTCGGTGAGGAAGGCGTCCGCCTCCGCGGGGCGTCCGCGCATCAGGGCGAGGTAGCCGAGGACGACATCGCGCAGGATGCCCGCCGGGAAGCTCTCCAGCTCGGCCGCGAAGGCCGTGGCCTGCGGTACGTCCCCGGCGCCGATCATCGCGTCGACGGCCCGCAGCAGCCGGTCCTCGCGCGCGGCGCGCCCGGTGCTGAGCCGTCCCGCGCGGACGAGGGCGTCGGCGACGGTGGACCACTCGCCCGCGCAGGCGCGTTCCGCGGCGTACGCGTCGAGTTCGGCGGCGAGGGCGTCGTCGGTCGTCGTGGTCGCGGCCACCCGGTGGTTGAGCCGCCGTCCGCGGTCCCCGGTGAGCCGCGCCGCGCGGGTGTGCAGGGCGGCCCGGCGGGTCAGCTCGATACCGGTGAGGACGGCGGCCCGGTCCAGGGGCCGGGTGAACGACAGCAGGGCGAGCCCGGGTTCGCAGGCGGCGGTCAGCAGTCCGGCGGCCCTCGCCTCGTCCACCGCGGGCAGCGGGCTGCCGAGGTCCGCGAGCGCGGCGGCCTCGGCGAGTTCGGCGTCCTCGCCGATGACCGCGCACGCCTCCACGAGGGCGCGGGCGTCCGGGCCGCAGCGGGCCAGACGGTGGCGTACCGCCGCGGTGTGGCGGGCGGGCGCGGGGAGTTCGGAGCGCCGTTCCTGCCAGGTGTCGCGGGGCAGTTCGCGCAGCAGCCGGAGCACATCGCGCGGATTGCCCCGGGTGTGGTGGCACAGGTGCCGGGCCGTGGGCGGGTCGAGGGTGATCCCCGCGGCACGGCGGGCCAGGCCCATGACATCCGGCGCGGTCAGCGGTCCGGGCCGTACGACGTGGTCGCGGCAGCCGTCGAGGACCTCCAGGGCGGCCAGGACCGACGGCGGCGGTTCGACGTCCCGGCCGTGCGGGTCGGCGCACTCGCCCGGATCGTCCCGGGCGACCAGGACGACCAGGATCCGCTCGGTGGACATCCGGCGCAGCGCCGACCGTACGGCGCGCAGGCTCTCGGCATCGGCCCAGTGGGCGTCGTCGACGACGACGATCAGCGGTTCGCGCTCCTGCCGGTCCCGCCACCGGCGGTGGAGGAGGAGGCCGGTGTCGAGTACGGCTCCCGGCCCGGGCGGGCCCGGCGGATCGGGCGGGTCGTTGTGGTCCCCGCCGGCCCGCAGGAGCTGGTGGGCGATGCCGAGGGGAAGCTCCGACTCCCAGGGCACCCCGCCGACCCGCAGGACGGCGGGCGGCGGCCCGCCGGACTCCTGGCCGGTGTCCCCGGCGGACCTGTGCGCGACCCGGTCCAGCACATGGTCGACGAGGGCCGTCTTGCCGATCCCGGCCGCGCCCTCGACCAGGACGGTCGTGGGCCGCCCGGCGTGCGCGGCCCCGATCGCGCGGATCATCGCGGCGCTCTCGCCGGCCCGCCCGACCGGGCCCGCCTGCGGCTCGGGGCGGTCGTTCATGGGCCGGACGCTAGCACCCGGCCCGGTGAGCGGCCCCGCGCGGGGCAGGGACGGCACACCCGTGGCCGGGCGGACACCCCCCTCGCCGGGACGGGACCGACCGGCCCGACCGCACCCGGCAGGCACCACAGCAACCAACCCCACCACCCGCCCGGAGGGCACCGTCAGCCCTGGTCGCCGCCGCCGACCGGCAGGACCGTGCCCGTGATGTACGACGCCTCGTCCGAGGCGAGGAAGCAGATCGCGGCGGCCTGCTCCTCCTGTGTGCCGTAGCGCTTCAGCAACGAGGAGTCGACGGTCTGGTCGACGATCTGCCGGTACCAGTCGCGTTCCCGGTCGTCGCGCGGCGCGGGGCCCCGCGCCACCCGCCGGGGCGGGGCTTCGGTACCGCCCGCCGCGACGGCCACGACCCGGACGCCGTAGGGGGCGGCTTCCATGGCGAGCGACGCGGTCAGCGCGTTGACACCGCCCTTGGCCGCCGAGTACGGGACCCGGTTGATGCCGCGGGTGGCGACGGATGAGACGTTGACGACGGTTCCGGAGCGCCGCTCCACGAGATGGGGCAGTACGGCCCGGACGGTCCAGAGGGTGGGGAGGAGGGACCGCCGGATCTCGGCCTCGATCTCGTCGGGCGCGTAGTGCTCGTACGGCTTCGCCCAGATCGTGCCGCCGACGTTGTTGACGAGGACGTCGATCCGGCCCAGCGCGGCCAGCGACTCCCCGATCGCCGACCGGGCGCCCTCGTAGGCCTCCAGGTCGGCGACGACGGCGCGGGCGCCGAGTCCGGCGGCGGCCTCGTGGACGGTCTCGGAGCGGTCGACCAGGACCACGTCGGCGGACTCCTCGGCCAGCCGGCGGGCGACGGCGTGGCCGATGCCCTGGGCGGCGCCGGTCACCACCGCCGTCCGGCCCGCGAACCGGCCCGGGTGCGCGCTCATGCCGCCCCCACCGTCTCCCGTACGGCGGCGGCGGGGGTGAACTTCTCGTAGTGGAAGCCCGCCGGGGTCACGCCGAGGGCCGCGATATGCGTCCGTACGGCCTCCACCATCGGGGGCGGCCCGCACAGATAGACGTCCGTGTCGCCGCCGTGCAGGGTGCCCGCGTCCATCAGCCCGGTGACATAGCCCTTGTTGCGGGCGGTGCTCGCCGCGTCGGCGACGCAGTGGTCGAAGGTGAAGGAGGGGAGGGCCTGCGCGTAGTGCTCCAGGGTGTCCAGATGGACCAGGTCGCGGTCGGTGGTGACGCCGTAGATCAGTCTGACCGGCGGGGCGGGCGGTGCCCCGGTCATGGTGTCGAGCATGGCGAGCAGCGGGGCGAGCCCGGTTCCGCCCGCCAGCAGGAGCGCGGGGCGGGTGAGTTCGCGCAGATAGAAGCTGCCCAGGGGGCCGGTGAACGTCAGCCGGTCCCCGGCGCGGGCGTGCTCGGTGAGATAGCCGGACATCGCGCCCCCGGGGACGGTCCGCACCAGGAAGGAGACCTGCCGCCGGGCGGGTCCCGAGCTGAAGGAGTACGAGCGGGTCACGCCGGCGCCGGGGACGTCGACGTTCACGTACTGGCCGGGCAGGAAGTCCAGCGCGTCCCGGTCGTCGACGTCGAGGGTGAACTCGATCGTGCCCGGGGAGTGCCGGACGATCTCGGCGACGGTGGCGTGGTGGGTGACGGCCGCGGTCTTCGCCGCGGCCGACGAGGACGGGATCCGCAGGACGAGATCGCTCAGCGGGGTCATCTGGCAGGGCAGGCAGTAGCCGTCCGCGGCCTCGTCGTCGGTGAGCGCCTCGTCGATGTAGTCACCGCCGTCGTACCGCCCGGCGTCGCACCGGGACTTGCAGGTGCCGCAGGCGCCGTCGCGGCAGTCGAGCGGGATGTTGATACGGGCCTTGTACGAGGCTTCGGCGACGGTCTCGCCGGGGCGGCACTCGACGAAGCGGGTGACGCCGTCCTCGAAGTTCAGGGCGACCTGGAAGGACATGTTGTGGCTCATTTCCGAACGGCCGGCGGACGGCTCAGACGTGGTAGACGTCGACGACGTGGTGCACGTAGTCGTTCTTCAGCACGACCTTTTTGCGGGTGATCAGGGGTTCGGGGCCGCCGAGGTCGAGGGTGTAGTACGAGGTACCGAAGTAGGTGTCGACCGTCTGGTAGCGGTAGTAGAGCGTGAACCAGTTGAACCGAATATCAACAGTTCCGCCGGTGCCGCCGGTGCCGCCCGTGTCACCGGTGCCGCCGGTCTCGCCGCCCCGGCCGACGATCTCCACCTGGGTGATGTTGTGGCCGGTGCGCGGTTCGGGGAGGCTGGTGGCGCTGGACCGGTCGGTACGGATCCGGAAGACGCGGTCCTCAAGACCGGCTCTGGTCGGGTAGTAGATCAAGGAGATCTCACGCCGGGGGTCGGTGGTCAGTTCGCCGTCGTCGGCCCAGGCCGGCATCCAGAACTCGGCGTCCGGGTGGTAGCACTCCAGCCACCGCTCGAACTCGCGGTCGTCGAGATGGCGGGCCTCGCGGTAGAGGAACCCCCGGACCCGTTCGAGCAGCGCCACATCGGCGGTGGTGTCGGTGGTCACTTCGCCTCCTCCGTCGCGAGGGCCTTGCGCAGGGTGTCGAGCCAGTAGCCGTGCTGGATCGGATAGAGCCCTTCGTCCTCGGTGCGCACCCCGCTGGCGATCGGGTCGATGCCGATGCTCCTGGCGTCCTCGTCCGGACCGTCGATCTGGTGGACGGCGCCCCGGCTGAGGTCGTTCCAGGGCGCCGAGCCGGCCAGGTACGTCTTCTGGCAGGACCGGAACTCCTCAAGATCGTCCGGCGTCGCCATCCCGGTCGCGTTGAAGAAGTCCTCGTACTGGCGGATCCGCCGGGCCCGGTCATCGGCCGGTTCGCCCTTGGGGGCAATGCAGTAGATGGTCACCTCGGTCTTGTCCACGGAGACGGGCCTGAAGTGCCGGATCTGCGAGCTGAACTGGTCCATCAGATACACATTCGGATACAGGCAGAGGTTCCGCGACACACCGATCATCCAGTCGGCCTTGGCCTCGCCGAACTCGGCCGCCAGCTCGTCGCGGCGCTCGTACAGCGGCCGGTTCGCCGGGTCGAGCCACTTGGTCCACAGCAGCAGATGGCCGTGGTCGAACGAGTAGAAGCCGCCCTTCTGCTTCGACCAGCCGCCCGCGTCCATGGTCTTCGTGTCGTTCCGGGACTCGCCGGAGGTCCGGCGGGCCTGGGTGGCAGCGTAGTTCCAGTGGGTCGCGGACACGTGGTAGCCGTCGGCGCCGTTCTCCGCCTGGAGCTTCCAGTTGCCGTCGTAGTGGTACGTGGACGCCCCGCGCAGCACCTCCAGACCGTCGGGCGACTGGTCGACGACCATGTCGATGACGACCGCGGCGTCGCCGAGGTGCTCCCGGAGCGGCTTCACATCCGGGTTGAGGCTGCCGAAGAGGAAGCCCCGGTAGCTCTCGAAACGGGGCACCCGGGTCAGATCGTGCGATCCTTCGGTGTTGAACTGCTCGGGGTAGCCGGCCTCGCGCGGATCCTTGACCTTCAGCAGCCGTCCCGTGTTGCTGAACGTCCAGCCGTGGAACGGACAGGTGAAGGTGGTCCGGTTGTCGGTCTTGCGGCGGCACAGCATCGCGCCGCGGTGGCTACAGGCATTGACCAGACAGTGCAGCTCGCCTTGTTTGTCGCGGGATATCACCACCGGCTGGCGTCCGATATACGTCGTGAAATAGTCCCCGACTTCCGGGAGCTGGCTCTCGTGCGCCAGATAGACCCAGTTCCCCTCGAAGATGTACTTCATCTCCAGTTCAAACAGTTCCTCGTCCGTGAAGACGCTCCGGCGGACCCGGTACACACCGGTGTCCGGGTCTTCGACGAGCGCGTCTTCGAGGATGCTCCGTGCGCGGCTGCGGAGATCGGTCATGGCCGCCCCTCTCACCTCTGGTCCCAGGCCGCCCGGCCGGCGGCTTCGTTGCCGTTGCTGTTCAGCACGATGACAGCGGGGTGAACTCCCGGCCCCGGACATTCCCCCAGGGTTGACCCAGGGGGGTATTGATATCTCCGGCGTCTCAATACCCTGCGATCAGATATTTGCGGGATATGGGGGCCGCTTCCTACGCTGAAGCGCAATCGAGGGCCCCGCCGGTCGGGAAGTCGAACGGGAAAGAGGCAGCCCCGGTGGAATTGCGGCATCTTCGGTATTTCTCGGCCGTCGCCGAGACCTGCCATTTCGGAAAGGCGGCGGAGCAGTTGCACATGGCCCAGCCGCCGCTCTCCCAGGCCATTCGCCGACTGGAGGCGGAGCTGGGGGTGGAGCTGTTCACCCGTACCACCCGGCAGGTCGCCCTGACCGGGGCGGGTGAGGTGTTCCGTACCGATGTGGCGCGCATTCTGCGGGCCGTCGACGAGGCGGTGGCGCGGGCGGGGCGCTTCGCCTCGGGTGTGGAGGGCGTCCTGCGGGTCGGCCTCACGGGCTCCGCCTCGTACCGGCAACTGCCCGCCCTGGCACGGCTGCTGAAACGCGAACTGCCGCACGTGATGATGGAGGTGCATACCGACTTGCTCACCCCGGCCCAGGAACTCGGACTGGTCGAGCGGCGCCTCGACGTCGGCGTGCTGCGCCCGCCGGTGCGCCGGGAGGGCATCGCCCACCGGCCGCTGGCGGACGAGCCGCTGGTGGTGGCCGTCCCCGCGGAGCACTGGCTCGCCGGAGCCGGTGGTGTCCCGGTCGGCGGGCTGCGCCACGAGGACTTCGTGATGTACGGCGCCGGCCTGGGCTCGGTCGTCAACGACGCGGTCGTCCGCAGCTGTACGGCCGCCGGATTCACACCGCGCCTCGCCTACGAGGTCGCCGAGACCTCCGCCGCCCTGGCCCTGGTCGCCGCGGGGCTCGGGATCGCCGTCCTGCCGGACTCCGTCCGTTCCGCGCCCCGCGAGGGCGTGCGGTACGAGGAGCTGACGGACGCCGTGTCCGTACCGCTGGCCCTCGCCTGGCGCGCGGAGGACGGAGGCTCCCCGCTGCTGCGGAACTTCCCCGCGGCGCTGGAGCGCGACGGCTTCTTCCCCGGGCCGGACCCGGGCGATCCCCACCGACCTCAAGGACCCAACGAACCCCAAGGATCCAGCGGCCCCCAAGGACCCCAAGGAACGATATGAAGATCATCGGGGTGGAGGCGATCCCCTTCGCCATCCCCTATACGAAGCCCCTGGCCTTCGCCAGCGGCGAGGTGCGCACCGCGGACCATGTCCTGATCCGGGTGCGTACCGACGAAGGGCTCGTCGGAACGGCCGAGGCACCGCCCCGCCCCTACACCTACGGCGAGACCCAGGAGTCGATCGTCGCCGCCGTCGACAAGCTGTTCGCGCCGCGGCTGCTGGGCCTGACCGTGCTGGAACGGGAGACGGTCCACGCCCGGCTGGACCGGACCGTGGGCAATCCGACGGCCAAGGCGGCGCTCGACATGGCCCTGTGGGACCTCCTCGGCCAGGCCGCCGGAATGCCGGTGTCCGGACTGCTCGGCGGCTTCGCCGACCGGATGAGGGTAAGCCATATGGTCGGCTTCGCCCCGGCCGCCGAGATGGTCGCGGAGGCCGAGCGGTGCCGTGACACGTACGGCATCACCACCTTCAAGGTGAAGGTCGGCCGGCGGCCCTACCGGGACGACGTCGCGGCCTGCCGGGCGCTGCGCGAGGCGCTCGGCCCGGATGTCGGGCTGTATGTGGACGGCAACCGCGGCTGGACGGCGGCCGAGTCGGCGCGCGCCTTGGCCGAGATGGCCGATCTCGGGCTGCTCTTCGCCGAGGAGCTGTGCCCCGCCGACGATGTGCTGGGCCGCCGCTGGCTGGTCGCCCGCAGCCCGGTCCCCTTCATCGCCGACGAGAGCGCGACCCGGCCCGCCGAGGTGACCCGGGAGCTGCTCGGCGGCTCCGCCACCGCGATCAGCGTCAAGACCGCCCGGACCGGTTTCACCGGCTCCCAGCGGGTGCTGCACACCTGTGAGGCGCTGGGCGTGGAGGTGGTGATGGGCAATCAGATCGACGGCCAGATCGGCACCCTGTGCTCGGTCGCCTTCGGCGCCGCCCACCGCTCGTCGGCCCACTACGCGGGCGAGCTGTCCAACTTCCTCGATATGTCCGACGACCTGCTCGCCGAGCCGCTGACCATCACCGGCGGCACCCTGCGCGTCCGCGAGGGCGCCGGGCTCGGCATCCGTATCGACCCCGACAAGCTGGCCCGCTACCGGCAGGACAGCTGACCTCCACCGACCTCCGCCGACCTCCACGAAAAGGCATGGGACCGTCATGACCGACATCGTCACCGAGACCTCCGCCGAACAGGCGACCGCCGCCGCGTCCGGGGCCGCCGCCACCGAGCGGTTCCGCGACCGGCGGGAGACACCCGCCGGGACCACCGCCGCCGCCGACACCGACACCGCCCGCGTCGACACCCTGGTCTCCGAACTGCTCGCCGCCGCGCACGACATCGTCCGCCGCCACCGGGTGACCTACGCCGAGTACGACGCCCTCAAGGCCTGGCTCATCGGGGTCGGCGAGGACGGCGAGTGGCCGCTCTTCCTCGACGTATGGCTGGAGCACGTCGTGGAGGAGGTCGCCAACGAGGACCGGCGGGGCAACAAGGGCACCATCGAGGGCCCGTACTACGTACCCGGTTCGCCCCGGCTGCCCGCCGACGCGGTCCTCCCCGCCCGCGACGGCGAGCAGGGCACCCCGCTCCTCTTCGAGGGCCGGGTGACCGGCGTCGACGGTACGGCGCTCCCGGGCGCCGAGGTGGAGATCTGGCAGGCCGACGCCGACGGCTACTACTCGCAGTTCGCGCCCGGTCTGCCCGAGTGGAATCTGCGGGGCACCGTCGTCGCCGACGACGAGGGCCGGTTCCGGATCAGGACCGTGGAGCCGGCGCCGTACCGGATACCCACCGACGGCTCCTGCGGACGGCTGATCGCGGCGGCGGGCTGGCACGCCTGGCGCCCCGCCCATCTCCATCTGAAGGTGTCGGCGCCGGGACACCGGCTGATCACCACCCAGCTGTACTTCCGGGGCGGGCGGCACGTCGACGACGACATCGCCTCCGCCGTCAAGCCCGAGCTGGTCCTGGACCCCGAGCCGTCGGCCGAAGGATCCGGCCGCCGGGCGCGCTACGACTTCGCCCTCGACCGGGAGAACTGACGATGCTGTTCGCCGTACGGATGGACGTGGCGATCCCGGCCGGTCTCGACCCGGCGGTCCGCGCCGACCTCGTGGCCCGGGAGAAGGCGTACTGCCGGGAGTTGCAGGAAGCCGGTGTCTGGCGCCATATCTGGCGGTGCGCCGGGCAGTACGCCAACCTCAGCGTCTTCGAGGTCGCCGACAACGAGACGCTGCACCGGGTCCTGTGGGACCTGCCCCTGTTCCCCTATCTGACGATCGAGGTCACCCCGCTCGCCCAGCACCCGTCCGATGCGGCGGCCGGCTGATGGACAAGACGGTGGCGACGGCCCGTGAGGCGGTGGCGGATCTGCCCGACGGCGCGTCCCTGGCCGTGGGCGGGTTCGGGCTGAGCGGGGTGCCGGACGTGCTGATCGGGGCGGTGTACGAGCGGGGCGTCGGCGGACTGCGGGTGGTCTCCAACAACTGCGGGGCGCTCGACCGGGGTCTGGCGGTGCTGCTGGCCGCGGGGCGCATCGCCCGGGTCACGGGCTCGTACATCGGCGCGAACAAGGAGTTCGCCCGGCAGTACCTCGCCGGTGAGCTGGAGGTCGAGCTGATCCCGCAGGGCACCCTGGCGGAGCGGCTGCGCGCGGGCGGGGCCGGGATCCCGGCCTTCTTCACCCCCGCCGGGGTGGGCACCCAGGTCGCCGACGGCGGTCTGCCGTGGCGCTACGACGGCTCCGGCGGGGTCGCCGTGGCCTCGCCGCCCAAGGAGGTCCGGACCTTCGACGGTACGGAGTACGTACTCGAACGCGGGATCCGGACCGATTACGCGCTGGTCCGGGCCGCGAAGGGCGACCGCCACGGCAATCTCGTCTTCCGCAGATCGGCCCGGAACTTCAACCCGCTGGCGGCGACGGCCGGACGGATCACCGTCGCCGAGGTCGAGGAGCTGGTGGAGCCCGGCGAACTGGACCCGGACTCCGTACATCTGCCGGGGATCTTCGTCCAGCGGGTGCTGCCTCTCACCCCCGGGCAGGCGGCCGACAAGGAGATCGAGCGGCGGACGGTGAGCGAGTGATGCGAAAGGTGAGCGGCTGATGCGGATGGTGAGCGACGGATGCGGACGGTGAGCGACGGATGCGGACGGTGAGCGACTGATGGCGTGGACACGGGCCGAGATGGCCGCGCGGGCCGCGCGCGAACTGAGCGACGGGCAGTACGTCAATCTGGGCATCGGGCTGCCCACCCTGATCCCCAACCATCTGCCGCCGGGGGTGGAGGTGGTGCTGGAGAGCGAGAACGGGATCCTGGGCACCGGCCCGTACCCGGCTCGCGACGCGCTCGACCCCGATCTGATCAACGCCGGGAAGGAGACCGTCACGGTGCTGCCGGGGGCGTCGTTCTTCGACTCGGCCCTGTCGTTCGGGATGATCCGCGGCGGGCATATCGACGTCGCCGTGCTGGGCGCGATGGAGGTCTCCGCCCGGGGCGACCTGGCGAACTGGGCGGTCCCAGGAAAGCTCGTCACCGGGATCGGCGGGGCGATGGACCTGGTCCACGGGGCCCGGACGGTGATCGTGGTGATGACCCACACCGCCAAGGACGGCTCCCCGAAGATCCGTACCGCATGCTCGCTGCCGCTCACCGGCCGGGCGTGCGTCGACCGGATCGTCACCGATCTCGGCGTCCTCGACGTCACCGGCGACGGTCTGGTGCTGGTCGAGACCGCGCCCGGGGTCTCCACCGCCGAGATCGCGGAGCGGACCGGGGCCGAAGTGACCGTACGGAAGGAAACACCGTGAGGACCGTCTACGTCGTCGATGCCGTACGCACCCCGATCGGGCGGTACGACGGCGCGCTGGCCGCCGTCCGCCCCGACGACCTGGCCGCGCACACCGTCCGGGAGCTGATGCGCCGTACGCCGGGACTTGACCCGGCCCGGGTCGACGACGTCTGCTTCGGCAACGCCAACGGGGCCGGTGAGGAGAACCGGAACGTCGGCCGGATGGCCGCGCTGCTCGCCGGGCTGCCGACGTCCGTGCCGGGTGTCACCGTCAACCGGCTCTGCGCGTCCGGTCTGGAGGCCGTCGTCTCGGCGGCCCGTACCGTCGCCTGCGGTGACGCGTCGGTGGTCGTCGCCGGGGGTGTCGAGTCCATGACCCGGGCACCGTGGGTGCTGCCGAAGAGCGACGGGCCGTTCCCGGCGGGCGACGCCCGGCTGTACTCGACGACCCTGGGCTGGCGAATGGTCAACCCCGCGATGGATCCCCGGTGGACCGTGCCGCTCGGCGAGTCGGCGGAGCTGATCGCCGAGCTGCACGGCATCGACCGCGAGCGGCAGGACGCCTACGCCCTGGAGAGCCACCGCAAGGCGGCCCTGGCGCGGGCCGAGGGGCTGTTCGACGCCGAGACCGTGCCGGTGACGGTGGCGGTGGCGCGGCGCAAGGGCGGGCCGAAGGTCGTCGCCGACGACGAGTGCGTACGGCCGGACGCGTCGCTCGCCGCGATGGCCGGGCTTCGGCCGTCGTTCCGTACCGAGGGCGGCACGGTCACCGCGGGCAACGCCTCACCGCTCAGCGACGGCGCGGCGGCCCTGCTCCTGGTGGACGAGGCCGGCCTGGCCGCCACCGGCCGGGAACCCCTGGCCAGGATCGCCGCCACCGGCCTCAGCGGTGTCGACCCGCACCTCTTCGGGCTCGGCCCGGTCGAGGCCGTCGACCGGGCCCTCGCGAAGGCCGGCCGGACCTTCGCCGATCTCGACGTCCTCGAACTCAACGAGGCGTTCGCCGCCCAGGTACTGGGCTGTCTCGCCGCCTGGCCCGAGCTGACCCCGGGGGTCCTCAACCCGTGGGGCGGTGCGATCGCCCTCGGTCATCCCCTGGGTGCCTCCGGCGCCCGGCTCGCCGGGACCGTCGCCCATCAACTGGCGCGTCGCGGCGCGGGCGTCGGGGTCGCCACCCTCTGCGTCGGTGTCGGCCAGGGCCTCGCCCTCGTCCTCGAACGCTGACACCGCCCGTCCAGTACATCGCAGGAGTACCCGTGCTGCACCATCACCTCAGCGGGCCGCCCGAAGCGCCGCCGCTCGTCCTCGGCCCGTCCCTGGGCACATCGGCGGCGGTCTGGGAGCCCGTACTGGCATCCCTGTCCCGCCGTTTCCGGGTGCTCCGCTTCGATCTGCCGGGGCACGGCGGCTCGGCGGCGGATCTGCTGCCCGCCACCGGGCCGGGCCGGACGACGGTCGCGGATCTCGCCGCCCTCGTCCTCGCCGTCGCCGACCACCACGGCTGGCAGCGCTTCCACTACGCGGGCATCTCTCTCGGCGGCGCCGTCGGCGCCCTGCTCGCCGCCCGCCACGGACGGCGGGTGGCATCGCTCGCGCTGGTCTGCTCGTCCGCGCGCTTCGGGCCCCCGGAGCCCTGGTACGAGCGGGCCGAGCTGGTACGGCGGCGGGGCACCGCGCCCCTGCTCGCCACGAGTCCCGGCCGGTGGTTCGCCGCGCCTTCCACCGCCGGGACCCCGTTCGGCCGGACTCCGTTCGGCCGGACCCTGCTCGACGCGCTCGCCGCCGCCGACCCGGCCGGCTACGCGGCCTGCTGCGACGCCATCGCGCGCTACGACCTGCGGCCCGAGCTGGCCGGGATCACCGTCCCCACCCTCGTCGTCGGCGGCCGTCACGACACGGCCACGCCCCTGGCGCACGCCGAGGAGCTGGCGGCGGGCATCCCGTACGCGTCCCTGACGGTGCTCGACTGCGGCCATCTCGCCGTGGAGCGTCCCCTGGAGCTGGCCGACGCGCTCACCGCCCACCTCCTCGCGGTCCCGGCCCCGGACGGCGCGGCACCGGCCCGGGACGGCGCGGTTCCGGCCCCGGGCGGGGGGCGGCTTCCCCTCCCCGATTGAACCGTTTTATCCTGCGCGTAGGCCGTGTGGAACACCTTGTGGGAGGTCGCTGTGCGTTCCGGTGACACCGCCTTGCGCCCGGAGATAGCCCACTCCTGGTGGCGCTCCGAGCGGAGCGGGCTGAGCCCGGCGGCGCCGAATCTGCGTCTCGAACCCGACGCGGTGGACCCGCGCGGCCGGCTGGCGGACGCCGCCGAACCGGTACTCGCCGAGCTGGCGCGCCAGCTCGGCGACACGGACTTCTGTGTCGTCCTCGCCGACCGCGCGTCCCGGATCGTCGACGTGTCCGTCACGGCCCGCCCGCTCCGGAAGCGGCTGGAGGCCCTGGGCGTGGTCGCGGGCGGGGTGTTCCTGGAGGAGACCACCGGGACGAACTCGATCGCGACCGCCCACGAACTGCGCAGGGGCGTCGCCGTCCACGGCACGGAGCACTATCTGGAGCCGTTCAAAGGGTTCAGCTGTTACGGGCATCCCATCAGCCATCCCGTGACCCGCCGACTGGTCGGCGTCCTCGACATCACCTGCCCCAGCGACCACGACTCCCCGCTGCTCGCCCCGCTCGTCGCGCGGGCCGTCCGCGATATCGAGGAGCGGCTGCTGGAGACGGCGCGCGCCGCCGAGCAGCGGATGCTCGCGGCCTTCCGGGCGGCGGCGGGCCGCGGCCGGCCGGTCCTGGTCCTGGGCGAAGGGGTGGTCCTGGCCGACCCGGAGGCGGTGGAGCTGCTCGACCCCGTCGACCATGCCCGGCTGCGCGAGACGGCTGCGGGCCTCGGCCTCGGCACGGGCGGCGGCTCGACCGAGGAGCGGCGGCTGCCCGCCGTGGCGCTCACGTCGGGCCGTACGGTCTCGGTGACGTTCCGGGCCGTCGCGCCCGGTTCGGACGGGGTGCTCGTCGAGTTCGACGCCCCGCGCGAGGCCGGGCCCCGGCGCCGTTCGGCGGCGGGGCCGTCCGACGGACCCGTGCCCGGCACCCCGGTCTATCTCGGCGGCGAACCCGGCACCGGCCGGACCACCGAGGCCAGGACCCAGGCCGGTGCCGATCCGGCGCGTACCGTCGTCCTCGACGCGACGGACGCGGTCGTACGGGGCGAGGCCGCCTGGCTGACGGCCTGGGAGCGGGCCCTGGCCGGCCGGCCCGAGCTGCTGATCGTCGAGGACGCGCCGGTCCTCCCCGATATCTGCTCCCTCCGGGTGCGGCGGGCCGTGGAGGAACGGCCCGGCCCCTGGATCGTGCTGACGGGCGCCCCCGTCGCCGAGCTGACCGGATCCGGCGCCGCGCTCGCCGCCGCCTGCCCGGACCGGATCGAGCTGCCCCCGCTGCGGGAGCGCGCCGGTGAGCTGCCCGGTCTGGTCAGGTCCGTCCTGGCGGAGCTGGGCGCCGCGGAACGGCTGCGGTTCACACCCGCGGCGCTGGCCGCCCTGGCGGGCCAGCCGTGGCCCGGCAATCTGCGGGAGCTGCGGACCGTCGTCCGCGCAGCCGCCGAGCGCCGTTCGGCGGGCGACATCACTCCCCGTGATCTGCCCGAGGGGTACCGGAACGCCCCCAGGGCCCGGGCCCTGACACCGCTGGAGCGCGCCGAGCACGACGCGATCACGGCGGCGCTGCGGGCGTGCGACGGCAACAAGCTCCGGGCCGCGCGGCGGCTGGGCATCAGCCGCACCACCCTCTACAGCCGGATGCGCGTCCTCCGTATCACCGTCTGACGGGCGGCCGGGCACCCGGCGGCCCGTACCACCCCACCGTCCGGCGGCCCGTATCACCGTCCGACGGGCCGCGGGGCGCCCGGCGGGTGTCCAGGATCCGAACAGTTCGCGCGGCGCGCGCGGCCCTACTGTGCCGAACGGAAACCTTTCGGCAAAGGAGCCGCACCATGCGCAGCGACGCCGCGCGCCCCGGGGAGGGGTGTGCCCGAGCGGCCGCCCCTCGGTGGACGTACGCGCCCCCGGGCCCCGACGCGGCCCGCCGCCGGGCCCTGCCGGTCTCCCCCACCCCTGGCACGCGTCACCCGCAGCACCGAGGAGCCCTGTGATGGATCTGCGTTACGACACCTTCTTCATCGGCGGCGCATGGGTCCGCCCGGCCACCGGCCGGACGATCACGCCCGTCGACGCCAGTACCGAGGCACCGCTGGGCTCGGTACCCGAGGGCACGGAGGCGGACATCGACCGGGCGGTCGCCGCCGCCCGCGCGGCGTCCGACGACCCGTCGGGCTGGGCGGCCTGGGAGCCCGCCCGCAGGGCGGAGGTGATGGAGCGGCTCGCCGACGCGATCGACCGGCGGTCCGACGGCTTCGTCGAGCGGGTCAGCGCCCAGAACGGTATGCCGGTCGCGGTCGCCCGCCAGCTGGAGACCGGCTATCCGAGCGCCATCCTCCGCTTCTACGCCGGTCTCGCCCGGGAGCTGTCGGTCTCGGACACCCGGCCGGGGTTCTTCGGCGGCTCGATCGAGGTCCGCAAGGCCCCGGTCGGTGTCGTCGCGGCGATCGTCCCGTGGAACTTCCCGCAGGCCCTGACGATGTTCAAACTCGCCCCCGCCCTGGCGACCGGCTGCACGCTCGTGATCAAGCCGTCGCCGGAGACCGTGCTCGACGCCTATCTGCTGGCGGAGGCCGTGGCGGAGGCGGGGATACCGGCCGGTGTGGTCAATATCGTCCCGGCGGGCCGGGAGGCCGGTGCCCATCTGGTGTCCCATCCGGACGTCGACAAGGTCGCCTTCACCGGCTCCACCGCGGCGGGCCGCGCCATCGGCGAGGCGTGCGGGCGGCTGCTGCGTCCGGTCACGCTGGAGCTGGGCGGCAAGTCCGCGGCGATCGTCCTCGACGACGCCGATCTGGACCTGGGGCGGATCGGTGAGGGCCTGTTCGGCGCCACCCTCCTCAACAACGGCCAGACCTGTTTCCTCGGTACCCGCGTCCTGGCACCGCGCCGGCGCTACACCGAGGTGGTCGACGCCTTCACCGCGTTCGCCGCCTCCCTCCCCGTGGGCGACGCCGCCGACCCCGCCACCCGGATCGGACCGCTGGCCACGCCCCGGCAGCGCGAGCGGGTGGAGTCGTACATCGCCAAGGGTCTCGACGAAGGCGCCCGGCTGACGACCGGCGGCGGCCGCCCGGCCGGTCTCGAGCGGGGCTGGTTCGTCCAGCCGACGGTCTTCGCGGACGTCGACAACCGTTCGGCGATCGCCCAGGAGGAGATCTTCGGCCCGGTGCTGGCCGTGATCGCCTACGACGACGAGGACGACGCCGTCCGGATCGCCAACGACTCCGACTTCGGTCTGGGCGGTACGGTCTGGACCGCCGACCCGGCCCGCGGTGCCGCGATCGCCCGCCGGGTCCGTACCGGCACCATCGGCGTCAACCGGTACATCCCCGACCCGGCGGCCCCCTTCGGCGGCGTCAAGTCGAGCGGTCTGGGCCGTGAGCTGGGCCCGGAGGCCCTGGCGGCGTACCAGCAGACGCAGACGATCTACCTGTGACCGGGGTGCCGGGCGAACGGTAGTCCGGCCAAGGCCGGGGGCGGGCACGATCCGCCCCCGGCTCCCGTACGTCAGTCCTCGTCCTCCAGATCGCCTTCCGTCGCCAGATACGCCTCGCGCAGGGCCGCCAGGACCGCCGGGTCCGGCTTCTCCCACAGACCGCGGGACTCGGCCTCCAGCAGCCGTTCCGCGATGCCGTGCAGGGCCCACGGGTTGGCCTCCTGGAGGAAGGCTCGGTTCGTGGGGTCGAGGACGTAGGTCTCGGTGAGCTTGTCGTACATCCAGTCGGCGACGACGCCCGTGGTGGCGTCGTAGCCGAAGAGGTAGTCGACGGTGGCGGCGAGTTCGAAGGCGCCCTTGTAGCCGTGGCGGCGCATCGCCTCGACCCACTTGGGGTTGACGACCCGGGCGCGGAAGACCCGGGAGACCTCCTCCACCAGGGTGCGGGTGCGGACCGTCTCGGGACGGGTCGAGTCGCCGATATACGCCTCGGGGGCGGTGCCGCGCAGGGCGCGGACCGTGGCGACCATGCCGCCGTGGTACTGGAAGTAGTCGTCGGAGTCGGCGATGTCGTGTTCGCGGGTGTCCGTGTTCTTCGCCGCGACCGCGATCCGGCGGTACGCGGTCTCCATCTCGTCCCGGGCCGGGCGGCCGTCGAGTTCGCGGCCGTAGGCGTAGCCGCCCCAGACCGTGTAGACCTCCGCCAGATCGGCGTCGGTGCGCCAGTCTCGGGAGTCGATGAGCTGGAGGATTCCGGCGCCGTAGGTGCCGGGGCGGGAGCCGAAGATCCGGGTGGTGGCGCGGCGTTCGTCGCCGTGGTCGGCCAGGTCGGCGCGGACATGGGCGCGGACGTGGTTGATCTCGGCGGGCTCGTCGAGGGCCGCGACCAGCCGGACGGCGTCGTCGAGGAGGCCGATGGTGTGCGGGAAGGCGTCCCGGAAGAAGCCGGAGATCCGGAGGGTGACATCGACCCGGGGGCGGCCCAGCTCCTCGTACGGGACGGCCTCGATGCCGGTGACCCGGCGCGAAGCGTCGTCCCAGACGGGGCGGACGCCCAGCAGGGCGAGGGCCTCGGCGACGTCGTCGCCCGCGGTGCGCATGGCGCTGGTGCCCCACAGGGACAGGCCGACGGAGGTGGGCCACTCGCCGTTGTCGTCGCGGTAGCGCTGGAGGAGGGAGTCCGCGAGGGCCTGCCCGGTCTCCCAGGCCAGCCGGGACGGGACCGCCTTGGGGTCGACGGAGTAGAAGTTGCGGCCCGTCGGCAGGACGTTGACCAGCCCGCGCAGGGGCGATCCCGAGGGGCCCGCCGGGACGAAGCCGCCGGCGAGCGCGTGGACGGTGTGGTCGAGTTCGGCGGTGGTCGCGGCGAGCCGCGGGACGACCTCGCGGGCGGCGAAGTCGAGTACGGCGGCGACCTCCTCGCCGTGTTCGGTGGGGACGGCCGCCGGATCCCAGCCGGCGGCCTCCATGGCCTCGACCAGGGCACGGGCCTTCGCCTCCGCGGCGTCGGCCGTGGTGCGGGTCGCGGCGGACTCGTCGAGCCCGAGGGCCTCGCGCAGTCCGGGCAGGGCCGTGGTGCCGCCCCAGATCTGGCGGGCGCGCAGGATGGCGAGGACGAGGTTGACCCGGTCGGGCCCGGCGGGCGGGGCACCCAGGATGTGCAGCCCGTCGCGGATCTGGGCGTCCTTGACCTCGCACAGCCAGCCGTCGACGTGGAGGAGGAAATCGTCGAAGCCGTCGTCGTCGGGGCGGTCGGCGAGACCGAGGTCGTGGTCGAGCTTCGCGGCCTGGATCAGGGTCCAGATCTGGGCCCGGATCGCGGGCAGTTTCGCCGGGTCCATCGACGAGATCTGGGCGTACTCGTCCAGGAGTTGTTCGAGGCGGGCGATGTCGCCGTAGGAGTCGGCCCGGGCCATCGGCGGCACCAGGTGGTCGACGAGGGTGGCGTGGACGCGCCGCTTGGCCTGGGTGCCCTCGCCCGGGTCGTTGACCAGGAAGGGGTAGACCAGCGGCAGATCGCCGAGGGCCGCGTCGGGGCCGCAGGCGGCGGAGAGTCCGGCGTTCTTGCCGGGCAGCCACTCCAGATTGCCGTGCTTGCCCAGGTGGATCATGGCATCGGCGCCGAAGCCGCCGTCGGCCCGGGAGGCCGCTATCCAGCGGTAGGCGGCCAGATAGTGGTGGGACGGCGGCAGATCGGGGTCGTGGTAGATGGCGATGGGGTTCTCGCCGAAGCCGCGCGGCGGCTGGATGAGGACGAGCAGATTGCCGTACCGCAGCGCCGCGAGGACGATATCGCCCTCCGGGTTGCGGCTCCGGTCCACGAACATCTCGCCCGGAGCGGGACCCCAGTGCTCTTCGACGGCGGTCCGCAGCTGCTCCGGCAGGGCGGCGAACCAGCGGCGGTAGTCGGCGGCCGGGACCCGGACCGGGTTGCGGGCCAGCTGCTCGTCGGTCAGCCAGTCCTGGTCGTGGCCGCCCGCGTCGATCAGGGCGCGGATCAGCTCGTCGCCGTCGCCGGACGCGAGGCCGGGTATGTCAAGGCTGTCGGGGTCGGCGGAGTCTGCGGGGTCCCCGAAGTCGTAGCCCTCGGCGCGCAGCCGTCGCAGCAGGGCGACGGCGCTCGCCGGGGTGTCGAGACCGACCGCGTTGCCGATCCGGGAGTGCTTCGTCGGATAGGCGGAGAGCACGAGCGCTATGCGCTTGTCGGCGGGCGCGATATGGCGCAGCCGGGCGTGGCGTACGGCGATCCCGGCGACGCGCGCCGCGCGCTCGGGGTCGGCGACATACGCCGGGAGGCCGTCGGCGTCGATCTCCTTGAAGGAGAACGGCACGGTGATGAGCCGGCCGTCGAACTCGGGTACGGCGATCTGGCTGGCCGCGTCCAGCGGGGACACGCCCTCGTCGTTCTCCTCCCAGACGCTGCGCGAACCGGTCAGGCACAGGGCTTGCAGAATCGGTACGTCGAGGCCGGTGAGGGCGCCCGCGTCCCAGGACTCGTCGTCGCCGCCCGCGGACGCGTCGGCGGGCTTGGTGCCGCCCGCGGCGAGGACCGTGGTGACGATGGCGTCGGCGGCCCGCAGCTCCTCGATCAGCTCGGCCTCGGGGGCGCGCAGGGACGCCACGTACAGCGGCAGGGCCCGGCCGCCCGCGTCCTCCACGGCCGTGCAGAGGGTGTCCACGAAGCCGGTGTTGCCGCTCATGTGGTGGGCGCGGTAGTAGAGCACCGCGATGGTCGGGCCCTCCTGGCCGGCGCGTGCCGTCCGCTCCAGCGGCCCCCAGGTGGGCGCGGGCGCCGGGGCGTCGAAGCCGTGCCCGGTGAGCAGCACGGTGTCGGAGAGGAAGCGGGCGAGGTGCTCCAGGTTGGCGGGGCCGCCGTGGGCGAGATAGGCGTGCGCCTCGGCGGCGATGCCGACGGGCACCGTGGAGGCGGCCATGAGCTGGGCGTCGGGGGCCTGTTCGCCGGTGAGGACGACGACGGGGCGGCCTTCGGCGAGCAGCAGGTCGAGGCCGTCCTGCCAGGCGCGTACGCCGCCGAGGAGGCGGACGACGACGAGGTCGGCGCCGTCGAGGAGGGCGGGCAGGTCGTCGAGCGGGAGCCGGGAGGGGTTGGCGAAACGGTACGGCACAGGACCGGCCGCCGCCCGTGCGCTCAGCAGGTCGGTGTCGGACGTCGACAGGAGCAGGATCATGCGGCGCCTGGCCTTCCTCGGGGTCCGCGCCCCGGGTGGTGTCGGACGGCGGGAGTTCCTGGCTCACCCGGCTCCGTGGGAGCCGGGCTCACAGTGGCGGGACCGCGCCGGATTCGCACCGGGCTTCCTCCCCTGTCGCCGTCGCGGCGATGGCGGATCGGATGATCCACCGATGAGCATAGTAAGGGTCGCGTCCGCAAAGGGCGGAGAGTGCGTCCGGTGTGATGGTCGGTATGCTCGCCGCCATGTCCACGGCGCCTCTCCCTTCGTCGTCCCAGGCCACAGCGGTCCCACGGGACCGGGGCGACGCCTGCCCGGGGACGCTGCGGCTGCACGCGGCCGACGACGGCGCGCTGGCGCGGATCCGGCTCCCCGGGGGTGTGCTCACCGTCCCGCAGGCGTCGGTCCTGCTGGCGGCGGCCCGGGAGCGGGGCGACGGGGCGCTGTATCTGACCTCCCGGGGCAATGTCCAGCTGCGGGGGCTGCCCGACGGCTGCGGCGCGGAGCTGGCGGCGGAGCTGAACGCGGCCGGGCTGCTGCCCTCGTACGGTCATGAACGGGTCCGCAATATCGTCGCGTCCCCTTTGTCCGGTCTGGACGGGCGGGGGTTCTGGGATGTCCGGAACTGGCCGGCCGCCCTGGACGCGGAGTTGTGCGGGAGCGCGGCGGCCCGGGAGCTGTCGGGCCGGTTCTTGTTCGCGCTCGACGACGGCCGCGGGGACGTGGCGGCGCTCGGCGCCGATCTGACGGTACGGGCCGGGGCCGGGGGCGGCGCGCAACTCGGCGCGGGCGCCTCGGACGAGGCGCTCTCGGTGTCCGCGGAGGACGCGCCGCGGGCCGCGCTGCTGGCCGCCGAGGTGTTTCTGGAGCTGGCGCGGGAGGGCGGCGCGCCGGTGTGGCGCGTCGCGGAACTCCCCGTACCACCCGACGAATTGACACGTGCCATCCGGGAGCGTCTCGCGGCCCGCGGTATCGCGGCGGAGCCGGTGGCCCGGGACCGTGCCACGACCGGGCCGCCGCCACCCGGTGCCGTGGGCTCCGCCCTCGTCGTCCACGCCCCGCTGGGCCGTCTCACGGCGGACCAGTGGCTCGCGCTGACGGAGACCGCGGCCGGGGCCGGTGACGGCGAACTCCGGCTGACGCCGTGGCGCGGGGCCGTCGTCCCCGTCCGGGGGCTCGGCCCCCGGGACGCCGCCGACGCCCTCCGCGGACTGGCCGGCACGGGGCTCGTCACCGGGCCCGAATCCCCCTGGCTACGGGTCGGCGCCTGCATCGGCAGCCCCGGCTGCGCCAAGTCCCGGTCCGACGTACGGGCGGACGCGGCCCGGGCCCTGTCCGCCGCCGGCCGGTCCCCGCTGCCGCTGTACTGGTCCGGGTGCGAGCGGCGCTGCGGCCGCCCCCCGGGCGACCGGATCGACGCGGTCGCGGCCCCGGACGGCGGCTACCACCTCACCACCACCGGTCCGCGGCAGGCGCCGCGCACCGCCTTCCTGGAAGACCCCTCCCGGCTCGCCGCCGCCCTGGCGGCGATCGCCCCATGACCCGTACGACGACCGAGAGCAGCGAGAACACCACCGTGACCCCGTACGCATACGAGAAGGACGGCGCGGCCATCTACCGCCGGTCCTTCGCCACCATCCGCGCGGAGGCGGACCTCTCGGCCCTGCCCGACGACGTCGGCCGGGTCGCGGTCCGCATGATCCACGCCTGCGGCATGGTCGACCTGGTCCGCGACATCGTCCACACACCGCATGTGGTCGCGAGCGCCCGGGCCGCCCTGCTCGCCGGGGCGCCCGTCCTCTGCGACGTGCAGATGGTGGCCAGCGGGGTGACCCGCAAGCGGCTGCCCGCCGGCAACGACGTGGTGTGCACGCTCTCCGACCCGGCCGTGCCCGGGCTGGCCGCGAAGCTCGGCACCACCCGCAGCGCCGCCGCCATGGAGCTGTGGCGCGACCGCCTCGAAGGCTCCGTGGTCGCCGTCGGCAACGCGCCCACGTCCCTCTTCCGGCTGCTGGAGATGATCGAGGAGGGCGCGCCGCGGCCCGCCGCCGTCATCGGCGTACCGGTCGGCTTCGTCGGCGCCGTGGAGTCCAAGGACGCCCTGGCCGCCCACCCGTCCGGTCTCGAACACCTGATCGTCCGGGGCCGTCGCGGTGGCAGCGCCATCGCCGCCGCCGCCCTCAACGCGATCGCGAGCGAGGAAGAATGAGCGGCAAGCTGTACGGTGTCGGGCTCGGCCCCGGCGACCCGTCCCTGATGACACTCCGGGCCGTCGAGGTCATCGCCGGGGCCGATGTGGTCGCCTATCACAGCGCCCGGCACGGACGCTCCATCGCGCGCTCCATCGCGGCCGGGCACCTCCGCGCCGACCAGATCGAGGAGCCCCTGGTCTATCCGCTCACCACCGAGACCACGGACCATCCCGGCGGCTACCGGGGCGCGATGGAGGACTTCTACACCGAGGCGGCGGCCCGGCTCGCCGTCCATCTCGACGCGGGGCGCACGGTCGCGGTCCTCGCCGAGGGCGATCCCCTCTTCTACGGCTCCTACATGCATATGCACAAGCGGCTCGCGGACCGCTACGACACCGAGGTGGTCCCCGGTGTCACCTCGGTTTCGGCCGCCGCGGCCCGGCTGGGCACACCCCTCGCCGAGGGCGAGGAGGTGCTGACGATCCTGCCGGGCACGCTGCCCGAGGAGGAGCTCACCGCACGGCTCGCCGCGACCGACGCGGCCGTGGTGATGAAGCTGGGGCGGACCTTCCCCAAGGTGCGCCGGGCCCTGGAGGGCGCGGGACGGCTGGCGGACGCCCGCTATGTGGAGCGCGCCACGATGGCCGGGGAGCGGCTGGCCCCGCTCGCCGACGTGGCCGAGGAGTCCGTGCCGTACTTCTCGGTGGCGGTCCTGCCGAGCCGGGTGGACGCGGTGCGTCCGGCAAAGGCGCCGGGGTCGGGGGCGGATTCGGAGCCGGAGTCGGCCGGTGAGGTCGTCGTGGTGGGGACGGGGCCCGCGGGGCCGCTGTGGCTGACGCCGGAGACCCGGGGCGCGCTCGCCGCCGCCGACGACCTGGTCGGCTACACCACCTATCTGGAGCGGGTCCCGGTCCGGCCGGGGCAGCGCAGACACGGCTCGGACAACCGGGTCGAGGCCGAGCGCGCCGAGTTCGCCCTGCGGCTGGCCCGGGAGGGCAGGCGGGTCGCCGTCGTCTCCGGCGGCGACCCCGGGGTGTTCGCCATGGCCACGGCGGTCCTGGAGGTGGCGTCGGAGAAGGAGTACGCCGATGTACCGGTACGGGTACTGCCGGGGGTGACCGCCGCCAACGCGGCCGCCGCCAGGGCCGGGGCACCGCTGGGGCACGACTACGCGACCGTGTCCCTGTCGGACCGGCTGAAGCCCTGGGACGTCGTCGAGGAGCGGCTGCGCGCGGCGGCGGGCGCCGATCTGGTGCTGGCGCTGTACAACCCCGGTTCCCGGAGCCGGACCTGGCAGGTCGGCAAGGCCCGTGACCTGCTGCTGGAGTACCGGACGCCGGAGACACCGGTCGTCGTCGCGCGGGATGTGGGCGGCGCCGGCGAGCGGGTGCGGATCGTCCGGCTCGGGGAGCTGGACCCGGCCGAGGTCGATATGCGCACGATCCTGCTCGTCGGCTCCTCGCAGACCCGGGTCGTACGGCGGGGCGACGGCGAGGAGGTCGTCTGGACGCCCCGCCGCTACCCGGAGGCGTGACTCCCCGGGTTCCCGCCCCCGGCGGGCCGCTCCGGAGGTCCCCCGGCGGCGGCCGGGCCGGGGTCCGGGGGCGTGTCCGGAAGTCCCCCGGCGGCGAGGTCGTGGGCCGGGGGCGTACCGAGTCCGTACGTCTCCCGGATCCAGCGCGTCGCCGCCTCGGGTCCGGGTACGACGGGCACCCCGTCGGGCACCGGCGGTCTGCGGACCACGACGACCGGCAGACCCGCGTCGCGGGCGGCCGTCAGCTTCGGCGCGGTGGCCTCTCCCCCGCTGTCCTTCGTGACCAGGACGTCGATCCGGTGGGCGCGCAGTACGGCACGCTCCCCGTCGAGGGTGAACGGGCCGCGGTCGAGGAGGACCTCGGTACGCGCGGGGCGCGGGGTTCCGGGCGCGTCCACGGAGCGGACGAGGAACCACAGGTCGTCCTGGTGGGCGAAGGCCGCGAGTCCCATCCGGCCGGTGGTCAGGAAGATCCGGCGGCCGAGGCCCGGCAGCAGTCCGGCCGCCTCGTCGAGCGATCCGGCCTCGTGCCAGTCGTCCCCCGGGACCGGGTCCCAGCCGGGCCGCCGCAACGCCAGCAGCGGCACCCCGGCGGAGGCGGCGGCCGCGGCCGCGTTGAAGCTGATCGTGCCGGCGAAGGGGTGGGTGGCGTCGACGAGCAGGTCCACGGCGTGCGTCCGCAGCCAGTCGGCGAGGCCGTCGGCTCCGCCGAAGCCGCCGATCCGGACCTCACCGGGCGGCAGCCGGGGCGCGGCGACCCGTCCCGCGAGGGAGCTGGTGACGCGGGCGCCCGGCACCTCCCCGGCCGCCAGCAGTCCGGCCAGGCGGCGGGCTTCGGTGGTTCCGCCAAGAATCAGTACATGCACTTCGGATCCGTTTCCGGCATATCGCTGCCCTTTCCCGTGAGCGCGCCATGAACAGCAAGGCCGAGGGGGGCCGCGGGGCCCAACTCAAGCACACCGGTCTGCGGCCCGGGTGGACGACCGGCGCCTGTGCGACCGCGGCGACGACGGCCGCGTACACGGCGCTGCTCACCGGCGATTTCCCCGACCCGGTGACGATCACACTGCCCCGGGGTCAGACGCCGTCGTTCGCGCTCGCCGTCGAGGAGCTGGGCGAAGGGCGTGCCATGGCCGGGGTGGTGAAGGACGCCGGTGACGATCCGGACGTCACCCACGGGGCGCTGGTCAGGGCCGCCGTACGGCGGCTGCCCGCCGGGTCCGGGGTGGTGTTCCGGGCCGGGCCCGGGGTTGGGACCGTCACCCGGCCGGGGCTGCCGCTGCCCGTCGGGGAGCCCGCCGTCAACCCGGTGCCCCGGCAGATGATGCGGGACCATGTCGCGGAGGTGGCCGCGCGGTACGGCGACGGCGGCGATGTGGAGATCACGGTCTCGATCGACCACGGCGAGGAGATCGCGCGCTCCACCTGGAATCCGCGGCTCGGCATCGTCGGGGGGCTCTCCGTGCTGGGCACCACGGGGATCGTGGTGCCGTACTCGTGCTCGGCGTGGATCGACTCCATCCGGCGCGGCGTCGACGTGGCACGGGCGGTGGGCCGGACGCATGTCGCCGGGTGCACGGGGTCGACGTCGGAGCGGACGGTCGTCGCCGAGTACGGTCTGCCCGAGGACGCCCTGCTCGACATGGGCGACTTCGCGGGCGCCGTACTGAAGTACATCCGCCGGCATCCGGTGGACCGCCTCACGATCTGCGGCGGGTTCGCCAAGCTGTCCAAGCTCGCCGCGGGCCATCTCGATCTCCACTCCGCCCGCTCCCAGGTCGACAAGGGGTTCCTCGCGGCGCTCGCCCGGCGGGGCGGCGCGGACGAGGCGCTGGCCGCGGAGATCGCCGGCGCCAACACGGGTCTCGCGGCCCTTCAGCTCTGCCGGGCCGCGGGAGTGCCGCTGGGCGATCTGGTCGCGACGGTGGCCCGGGACGAGGCCCTGGCCGTGCTGCGCGGGGCGCCGGTGGTGGTCGATGTGATCTGCATCGACCGGGCCGGGACGGTGGTGGGCCGCAGTTCGGTGCGGTGAGCCGGGCGCGGGCGGCGCTTGAGCGGCGCGCCCGGCCAGGGTCTTCCACAATCGTGCCGGATCTTCAGCAGTCGTGCCGGTCCCGCTCCGCCGAGTAGAGGTGGCTGTCCCGGAAGTGCTCGGCACCGAGGGTCCGCCCCACCATGATCACCGCGGTGCGCACCACGCCCGCGTCCCGTACCTTCCCGGCGATCTCGTCGAGCGTGCCGCGGATGATCAGCTCGTCGGGCCGGGAGGCGTACGCGACCACGGCGGCGGGGCAGTCGGCGCCGTAGCGCGGCATGAGTTCGGCCACCACCCGGTCCACATACGCGGCGGCCAGATGCAGCACGATCAGGGCGCCGCTGCGGCCGAGGGTGTCGAGGTCCTCGCCCTCCGGCATGGCGGTGGCCCGCTGGGCGACGCGGGTGAGGACGACGGTCTGGCCGACCGTCGGCACGGTCAGCTCCCGTTTCAGGGCCGCGGCGGCGGCGGCGAAGGCGGGGACGCCGGGGACGACCTCGTACGGGATCCCGGCCGCGTCCAGCCGCCGCATCTGCTCGGCGACGGCGCTGAACACCGAGGGGTCGCCGGAGTGCAGCCGGGCCACGTCGTGCCCGGCCTCGTGCGCGCGGACGAACTCCTCGGTGATCCGGTCCAGATCGAGCTGGGCGGTGTCCACGAGCCGAGCGTCCGGCGGGCACTCGGCCAGCAGTTCGCGGGGGACGAGGCTGCCCGCGTAGAGGCAGACCCGGCAGGCGGCGAGGGTCCGGGCGCCGCGCACCGTGATCAGGTCGGCGGCGCCGGGACCGGCTCCGATGAAGTACACGGTCATCTGTCGGCTCCTGCGGTCGCTGCGGGGGTTTCGAAGGGGTCTGCGGACTTCCGTACGGCCCACTGGGTCACCGGCATGGCCTGGCGCCAGCCGGTGAAGGCGCCGACGGGTACGGCGTGGGCCACGGCCAGCCGCACCAGTTCGCCGCCGTGGCGGCGGTAGGCGTCGGCGAGCAGGGCCTCGGACTCCAGCGTGACGGTGTTGGCGACCAGCCGGCCGCCGGCGGGGAGGGCGTCCCAGCACGCCGCGAGCAGTCCGGGGGCGGTCAGTCCGCCGCCGACGAAGACGGCGTCCGGGCGCGGGAGTCCGGCGAGCGCGGCGGGCGCGGCTCCGGTCACGACCCGCAGTCCGGGGACGCCGAGCCTCTCGGCGTTGCGGGCGATCCGGGCGGCGCGCTCCGGGTCGCGTTCGACGGTGAGGGCCCGGCAGGCGGGATGGGTCCGCAGCCATTCGACGGCGATCGATCCGGAGCCCCCGCCGACGTCCCACAGGAGTTCGCCGGGTGCCGGGGCCAGCGCGCCGAGGGTGGCGGCCCTGACATGCCGCTTGGTGAGCTGGCCGTCGTGCTCGTAGGCGTCGTCGGGGAGCCCGGGTACGGCGCCGATGTGCGGGGTGCCGGGGGCGCGCCCGCATTCGACGGCGACGATGTTCAGCGGGTCGCCGGGCGGCCGTTCCGGCGGCCAGTCGTCGGCGCGGACCGGCTCGGTGGTCCGTTCCTCCGAAGCGCCGAGCCGCTCCAGGACCCGGATCCGGCTCGGTCCGAAGCCCCGGTCCCGCAGCAGGGCGGCGACCTCGCCGGGGGTTTCGGCGTCGGCGCTCAGCACCAGCAGGCGCCGCCCGTCGTGCAGGACGGCGGCGACCCGGGCGACGGGACGGCCCACGACGGTGACGACCTCGACGTCCTCCAGCGGCCAGCCGAGGCGGGCGCAGGCGTACGAGACGGACGACGGATGCGGCGTCACGTGTACGGCGCCGGGCCCGAGGACCTCGGTGAGGGCGCGCCCGATGCCGTAGAACATGGGATCCCCGCTGGCCAGTACGGCGACGGCGCGCCCGGTGTACGCGGCGAGCAGCCCCGGTACGGCGGGCCGCAGCGGCGACGGCCAGGCGATCCGCTCCCCCGGGCACTCCACGGGCAGCAGTGCGAGCTGTCGCGGCCCGCCGATCACGACCTCGGCCCCGCGCAGGGTCGCACGGGCGGCGTCGGTGAGCCCCGCCCATCCGTCGGCGCCGATCCCGACGACGGTCACGGCGGGGCTCGGTGCGGCGTGGTCGGACGTCACTGCGCGGTACCTCGGGGCGGCTCGGAAAGGGCGAAGGAGACGCACTTTACGGGGCGCCGCCGGGGGCGGTCCTGCCGGGTGTGCCGATGACGTCGCCCGAGGTCGGCGGGGTCGCGCGGGCCGCGGCACGACGGGCCGGGACGGACCGGCTCCGGGCCCCGGCGGTGCTCCCGTCGGCGCGGTCAGGTCCGGGCGGCCAGGAGGATCGCGTAGATGATGAGGACCGAGGCGCCCAGGACGATGCCGGCCTTCGCCGGGGCCACGGCGTGCGTGCCGCGCTGCCGCAGCGCCAGATAGCCGGTCAGGATCGCCAGCGGGCCCAGCAGCAGGCTGAGGAGGAAGAAGCCCAGCACCCCGCAGGCCACACTGACGAGCGCGAGCGCGGTGGCGCGGGAGTGGGCGCCGGAACGGGTGAGGAATTTGGAGGCGTACACGATCGGACTCCTGTCGTCTCGTCGGTTCACTTCCTTCCAAGGGGCGGCTACCCCGTCCGGGCCCGAACACGCCTCGTCCGCCCCGGCTCTGGAAGGCCGGGGTCCTCCGCCCCGAGGGTTTCCGCGAGGCGCGCCCCGCTGTGGGAACACTGCCCGCCGGGTCAGGCCGCCTCGGACAGGGCCCGGAGCCTGATCTGTGAACAGGTGTCGGTGAGCAGCCGGGAGACGTGCATCTGCGAGATGCCGCACTCCTCGGCGATCCGGCTCTGTGTCATACCCCGGAAGTACCGCAGGTACAGGATCCGCCGCTCGCGCTCGGGCAGCGCCTCGATCAGGGGCTTCACGGCCTCCCGGTCGACCACGGTGTCCAGATCGGGGTCCGGGGCGCCGAGGGTGTCCGCGAGGGTCAGCCGCTCGCCCGGCGCCCCGGGGGCCAGTTCGGCGTCGAGGGAGAGCGCGGCGTAGGCGTGCAGCGCCGACAGGCCCTCCCGGACGTCGTCCGCCCCCAGTTCGGTCCTGGCGGCGATCTCGTCGGCCGAGGGTTCCCGGCCGGACTGGGCGAGTTCCCGGTAGGCACCGCGGACCCGGCCGCGCAGCTCCTGGGTGCGGCGGGGCACCCGCAGCATCCACGTATGGTCCCGGAAGTGCCTGCGGACCTCACCGGAGATGGTCGGGACCGCATAGCTCTCGAAGGCTCCCCCGCGGTCGGGATCGAAGCCGTCCACGGCCTTGACCAGGGCGAGCGCGGCGACCTGCCGCAGATCGTCGAGGGGTTCGCCGCGGTTGCGGTAGCGGGTGGCGATCCGGTGGGCCATGGGCAGCCAGGCACGTACCACCCGGTCGCGCAGGGCGTCGCGCTCCGGCCCGTCGGGCAGAACGGCCAGTCGGCGGAAGTCCGCGGCGGTGTCCGGGGCGTCGTGGTGCGGGTGCCTTCGGCAGGTCACGCTCATCACCTGTTCCCAAGCAGAGGGGTGGGTGGTCACACGGCGTCACCCCCGGTGACGGGGTTCGACGCCTCGGCGCCGTACGGCGCCGCCCGCGGGCGGACGGTCCGGCGAGCCGTCGCGGTGGGCCGTCCGGCGCGGCACCGGCGCGCCTGCCCCCCTCCCACCGTGGCAAACCGCGGCCGCCTTCGCACCCCGTGCCCGGTCCGGCCCGGCCCGGCGGGTCCCCGACGGGCCAGGCATGCGGCCCGGGAATCGGGGCACCCGAGACAGCACAATCCCCCAACTGAACCCCGGGAGGGTCCATGTTCGCCCTTGGTATCGTCTTGCTGATCGTGGGACTGATCACCGGCCTCGGCATTCTGTCGACGATCGGCGTGGTCCTGCTGGCGATCGGGGCCGGCCTGTGGCTCCTGGGCGCGATGGGCCGCGCCGTCGGCGGCCGCCGCCACTACTGGTAGGAGCCGTTCCGCACATGCGCGGAAGGACGACGGGCGCGCCGCCGCCTCAGGAGCGGTCGTCCTCCGTCGGCTCCCCGCCGCTCGTGGGCTCGGACCGCGGCCGGGTCCACAGCGGCAGGACGACCGGCACAGGACCCGGCACGGCACGAACCAGACCACCACGGGTACGAGCAGCCGGACGGCGAGAGCGTCACGGAGCACGGAGCGCGGAGCCCGGCGCCCGCGGCACGAGCAGCGGGCGCCGGGGCCGTCGCGCACGGCAGCGGCACCGGACCGATGACGGTGAGCCGCGGCTCAGGCGACGACCGCCTCCCCCACCAGCAGCCGGACCGCGGCGGCGATCGAGGCGGCGTCGATACCCGCGTGCGCCAGTTGCTGTTCGGGGTCGGCGGAGCCGGGCATGGTCCGGACGGCGAGCCGGACCAGCCTCGGCTGCGGCCGGCCGTCGGCGAAGACGGAGGCGACGGCGTCCCCGATGCCGCCCTCGGGCCGGTGGTCCTCGACCGTCATCAGACAGCCCGTCGCGTCGGCGGCGTCCTCCAGCGCCGCCACGTCCACCGGCTTGACCGAGTACAGATCGATCACCCGGATCCCGATGCCCGCGCCCGCCAGCGCGTCGGCGGCCTTGAGCGCCTCGTGGACGGTGACCCCGGCGGCCACCACGGTCACCCGGTCCCCGTCCCCGGACCGCAGGACCCGGGAACCGCCGACGGGGAAGTCCTCACCCGGGCCGTACAGGACGGGGGCGGCGCCGCGGCTGGTCCGCAGATAGCCGATGCCGGGCAGCTGCGCCATGTGCCGGACCAGGCACGCGGCCTGGTTGGCGTCGCAGGGGTAGAGGACGGTGGAGCCGTGGATCGCGCGCATCATCGCGAGGTCCTCCAGACCCATCTGCGACGGGCCGTCGGGGCCGATGGCCACACCGGCGTGGGAGCCGCAGAGCTGGATCCCGGCATCGCTGACGGCGGCCATCCTGATGAAGTCGTGCGCCCGGGTGAGGAAGGCGGCGAAGGTGGTGGCGAACGGCAGATAGCCGCGGGCCCGCATGCCCACGGCGGCGGCCACGAGCTGCTGTTCGGCGATGTAGAACTCGAAGTAGCGGTCGGGGTGGGCGTCGGCGAAGGCCGCGGCCCGGGTGGAGTCCCCGACCTCCCCGTCGAGGGCGACGACATCGCCGCGTACGGAGCCCAGCGCCGCCAGCGCGGCCCCGAAGGCGTCCCGGGTCGCCACCTCGTCGCCGACGCGGTACCGGGGCGGTTCGGCGTCCCGCGCGGGCGAGGCGGGCGGTGCGGTCCTGGCCGGGAGCGGCGGCGGGGTGTCGACGTCGACCCGGATGTGCCGGACCCCGCCCAACTCCTCGACGGCCCGCCCCGGATGGGGCAGCGGCTTGCCGTGGAAGCCCTCCTTGTTCTCGACCTCGGCGACGCCCCGGCCCTTCTGCGTCCTGGCGAGTACGGCGGTGGGCCGCCCGGTGGTCGCCGCGGCCTCCTCGTAGGCCGCGTCGATCGCGGCGACGTCGTGCCCGTCGACCTCGACGGTGTGCCAGCCGAAGGCGTCCAGCCGCCGCCGGTAGGCGTCCAGGTCCCAGCCCTCACGGGTGGGGCCGCGCTGGCCGAGCCGGTTGACGTCGACGATCAGGGTCAGCCGGTCGAGCCGTTCGTACGCGGCGGACTCCACCGCCTCCCATACCGACCCCTCGGCCATCTCACTGTCCCCGCACACCACCCACACCCGGTACGGCACCTGGTCCAGCCGCTCCCCCGCCAGCGCCATCCCGACGCCGATCGGCAGCCCCTGCCCGAGCGACCCGGTGGCCACGTCCACCCACGGCAGCCGGGGCGTCGGATGGCCTTCCAGGGGACTGCCGTCGTGCCGGAAGGTGAGCAGCTCGGCCTCGTCGATCACACCCGCCGCCCGGTAGAGGGCGTAGAGCAGCGGGGACGCGTGCCCCTTGGAGAGGATCAGCCGGTCGTTCCCGGGGTGGTCGGGCCGGTCGAAGTCGTAGCGCAGATGCCGCGCCAGCAGGACGGCGGCGAGATCGGCGGCGGACATCGACGACGTCGGATGCCCCGACCCCGCCGCTTCGGCCGCCCGGACCGCGTCGACCCGCAGCTGCTGACCCAGTTCGGCGAGTTCCTCGGTGCGCATCGTGCACTCCCCGTCCTCCCCCGGATCGGTTCCGTGACGCCTCGGTACGGGTCCCGTACCGGGACCCGCCCGGAGCGACCGGGCCGTCACCACACGTGACGACGGCCGGAGTCGGCCCGCGCCGTCGCGGGCCCCTCCGCCACGCCCCGGGTGCCCCCGCGCACGCCCTCGAAACATGCCCGCCCCCGCCGAGAAGGCGTGCGAGCCCCGCGCGGCGACCGACCCCCCGCCCCGCCCTCAGGCGTCCGGCCCTCAGGCGTCCGGCAGGGACGCCGCCAGGTGCTCCCAGTCCGTGTGCACCCGCTCGCCGACGATCCCGAACTGGGTGATGACGGCCACGCACCGGCCGTCGGCGTCGTCGAGTTCGATCGCGGAGGTCGGGCCGTGGGCGGCCCGGGTGCGGACGAGACGGCACGCCCGGACGCCCGGGAGGTCGATCTCCACCGTGCTCTCCGCGATCGCCGCGAAGACCCGGCCGCCGACGGTCCGGTCGGTGACATGGATCCGGCCGGAGCTCGCCTGCATGGCGGCCGCCGGGGCGAACACCGCGATCCCCACGGGCAGTCCGGCGGAGCAGACGTAGTCCAGTACGTCGGGGACGACACCGGCGTCGACGGCCCGGTGCCCGCCCCGGTACCGGTCGAACGCGGCGCGCCGGGCGATACCGCCGTCCACGAGGATCTCGTCGAGCTGGGCGAGCTGGTCGCCGTCCTCCCACGACGTCGTCGCGGCGGCCGGGGGCGGGGCGGCGGCGAGCGCGCCGGGGGCGGCCGTGCGGGCCAGTCCGGCCAGCAGCCGGTCGCCCTCGGACAGCAGACTCCCCCGGTGCGCGGTGCGGCCTTCGGTGTCGTACAGGTGCAGGGCGACACCGCCGGTGTCCCGGTCATCGACGACCCCGGCGGAGCCGAGTCCCGCACCGTCGACGCGGAGCGCGATCGAGCCGGGGCGGACGGCGAAGGCCTCGCCGCGCAGGCTGGGGACCGCGTAGCTGCCCGCCTGCTCGATCCGGGCGACCGGGCCGCCGGTGACGGCCTGGACGTACTGGAAGAGCGTCAGACAGCGGGCGAGTTCCGGCATCCGCGGGTCGATCGGTCGTACGGTGCTGCCGCGCCGGCCGCAGCGCTCGTCGAAGGCGCAGAGGCCGCCGGGGGCGCACGGCTCGGGATGGTGGTCCATCATGCTCAGTACACATCCCGTACGTAGCGCTTGGCCCGGCGCAGATCGGCCAGATACCGGGCGGCGTCGTCGGCGCCGCGGCCGCGCCGGCCGGCGATGACGTCAAGGAGGGCCGCCTCGACGTCCTTCGCCATCCGGGAGGCGTCGCCGCAGACGTAGACGTACGCGCCGTCCTCCAGCCAGCCGTACAGCTCGCGCGCCTGTTCCCGCATCCGCGTCTGTACATAGACCTTCTCGGCCTGGTCGCGGGAGAAGGCGAGGTCGAGCCGGGTCAGCACCCCGCGGTCCCGGAGTTGGGCGAGTTCGTCCTCGTAGACGAAGTCCGTCGCGCGGTGCTGGTCGCCGAAGAAGAGCCAGTTGCGTCCTGCGGCGCCCCGCGCGGCGCGCTCGTGCAGAAAGCCGCGGAACGGCGCGATCCCGGTACCGGGGCCGATCATGATCATCGGGGTGTCGTCGTCGGCCGGGACGCCGAAGGATGCGTTCGGCTGAAGATAGACGGCGGCGCCGGCGGCATCCGCGCCGTCCGCGCCACCGCCGAGCCGGTCCGCGAGATAGGTGGAGGCGACGCCCCCGTGGCGGCGGTCCCCGGTGTCGTAGCGGACGGAGGCGACGGTCAGATGGATCCGGCCCGGGTGGGCGAGCGGGCTCGACGAGATCGAGTACTGCCGTGCCGTCAGGGGGCGCAGCAGCGGCAGCAGTTCGGCGGTGCCCGGGGCGGCGGATCCGGCGTCCCGCAGCAGGTCGAGTACGTCCCGGCGGTCGAGCCAGGCGTCGAGGGCGGACTTGTCCCCGCGGGCGACGAGGGCGGCGAGATCGCTCGAAGGGGCGCGTTCGGCCAGTTCGGCGACGAGGTCCTTGGAGGGGGTGCGGATCTCGCGCCCGGTGCGCAGCGCCTCGGCGAGCGGCTGCCCTCCGGCGTCCTCGTCGCCGTGGGCGCCGAGGTGGTCGAGGAGCGCGCCGACGAGCGCGTCGTCGTTGACGGGTACGACGGCGAGGGCGTCGCCCGCCTGGTAGGTGATGCCGCTGTCGCCGAGGTCGAACTCGTAGTGGCGGATCTCCTTGGCGCTCTGGGGCGACGACAGCAGCCGGTTCACGAGAAGGCGGGAGCGGTACGGGTTCCGCTTGTTCCAGGGTGAGCGCGTCGCGGGCGTCTCCGGTGCCGCGGCTCCGTTCGCGGAGGCGCCGGCCGTCGCGCCGACCGTCGCGCCGGTCTCGGCGGCGAGGCGGTCCAGGACCGTGGCCGTCCAGGCCGCGGCGGGCTCCTCGTAGTCGACGTCGCAGTCGACGCGGTCGTGCAGCCGGACGGCGCCGAGTCCGGCGAGCCGGGTGTCGATGAGCTTCGCGGCCCCGCAGAAGTCGTCGTAGCCGCGGTCGCCGAGGCCGAGGACGGCGTAGCGGAGACCTTCGAGGCGCGGCGCGCCGTCGGCGGCGAGCGCTTCCCAGAACAGTCCGGCGTTGTCGGGCATCTCGCCCTCGCCGTAGGTCGAGACGACGATCAGCAGGAGGGACGAGGCGGCGAGCCGTTCGGGTGTGATGTCGTCGAGCGGGGTGGCGGTGGCGCCGAGGCCGCGGGCGCGGGCCCCGGCGACGGCCTCCCCGGCGAGGAGTTCGGCGGTCCCGGTCTGGGTGCCGAAGAGGATGTCGACGGTCGCGGCGGGGGCGCCGCCCGGGGCGGCGGCGTCCCGGCGTCCGGCGGCGGAGATCCCGGCGATGAATCCGGCGAGCCATGCCTCCTGTTCGGCGGAGAAGGGGGCGTCGGCCGGGATGAGGGAGCCGGTCGGCGAGAGGGAGCCGGTCGGGGAGAGGGGGCCGGTCGGGGAGAGGAGCGTCACGCGGTCACCGCCTCGGTCGGGGTCTGCGGGGAGCGACGGGCGGCGATGTCTTCCAGGGCCGCGGTCGCGAGCAGTTCGTCGAACCGGGCGGCGCGGACGCGCCCGGCGTTCTTGGTGTTCTGGTGGAGGATCCAGCCGTACGTCCCGGGGGCGTCCATGCTGGCGTTGTTCCGCTGCCGCAGCGCCCGCTTGTAGTCGTCGAGGCGCTTGATGGCGATGAGGGTGGCGAGTTCGTCGTCGGCGAACCGCTCCAGGGTGCCGCGGAGGTACTTCACGACGCGCTGTTTGACGGCGTGGTCCTCGGTGAGCACGAGATGCCGGACGGCCTCCGCGACCCGGGGGTCGTCGAGCCCCGTCGCCCCGGGCACCCGCCGGACGGCGAGGTCCTGAGCGACGCCGAGGACCGTGTACGACGACAGGAGGGAGAACATGTCGTCGCCGTCCGGGTCGCCGAGCGCCGGGGCCCGGCCGCCGAGCACGGTACGGCGGTCGCGGTAGTCGACCTTGAACGCGCGGAGCTTGTCCGTGGCGATCGACGTGGCGAGTTCGTCGAGCAGTTCGTTACGGGTGGCGGCGGCGAGGATCTCGGTGGCGTCCTGGTAGAGCAGCAGCGCCCGGGGCATTCCGCAGTAGACGTGCCGCCGCTCGTCCGCCCAGTCCGCCAGCAGCCGGGCGGCGAACGGGGAGCCGGTGGCCTCCACGTGCCAGCGCAGCAGGAGCCGTACGGCTTCCTCGTGGAAGGCGCCGTGTTCGGTGGCGGTCACCGGGAACACGAGCAGCGAGTCGGCGCTGACCCGGCCGGGCAGCTCGCCCGTGGGGTCGTACTGGTAGAGGAATCCGCCGCTCATGCCGTTGCCGAGGCCCTTGCCGAAGCCGCCGAGGTTGAGGACGGCGCCGCCGGTCATGTACTCGCAGCCGAAGTCGCCGAGGCCCTCGACGACGGCGGTCGCGCCGGAGTTCCGTACGGCGAACCGGTCACCGGCCTCGCCCTGGACGAACGTCCGGCCGCCGGTCGCACCGAAGAGGGCGAAATTCCCGATGAGGACGTTGCCGCCGTGCTCGGCCGCCGCGCCGCCGCCCGGGGCGCGGACGACGATCCGGCCGCCGCTCTGGCTCTTGCCGACGCCGTCGTTGGCGGTACCGGTGTGTTCGAGGGTGATGCCGTCGTTGCAGAACACGCCGTACGACTGTCCGGCGGAGCCGGTGGTACGGATCAGGACGGCGTCGTCCGCGAGGCGGCGGCGGCCCCGGTCGTCGGTGACGACCGCGGGCGCGCCGGCCAGGTCGTCGGCGCCGAGTTCGTGGTTGAGGACGCGCTCCAGGTCGATACCGAGCTGTCCGCCGACCGACTTGTCGCCGTTGCCGAGCCGGACGTCGTCCACCAGCACCCGCGGCTCGCGCCGGTCGATCAGCGCGGCCCGGACGAGGTCGACGAGCGCGTCGTCGGTGGTGAAGTCCTTCTCCAGGTACTCCGGGTCGTGGACCGTCTTCTCGGGTACGCGGGCGAGCAGCCGGCGGACGTCGAGCCGGCCGGTGCTCGCGGGGTGGTCGAGGAGCTGGAGCAGATCGGAGCGGCCCCGGGCCTCGCGCAGCGACCGCAGTCCGAGGCGGGCGAGGATGTGCCGGACGTCGTGCGCGATGTTCAGCAGGTACTGGGCGAGCGCGCGCGGGTCGCCTTCGAACGCCTCGGGGTTGGTGGTGAGTCCGGCGGGGCACTTCTGGTGGCAGTTCTTCGCCATGACGCAGCCGAGCATCATCAGCGCCGTGGTCCCGAACTCGAAGCTGTCGGCCCCCAGAAGGGCCGAGGTGACGACGTCGCCGCCGGTCTGGTGGGCGCCGGAGCAGCGCAGGACGACCTTCTGCCGCAGCCCGTTGGCGACGAGCGCCTGATGGACCTCGGCGACGCCGATCTCCGCGGACCGCCCGGCGTACTTGAGGCTGGTGACGGCGGCGGCGCCGGTGCCGCCGGTGTTTCCGGCGACGTTGATGACGTCCGCGCCGGCCTTGGCGACGCCGACCGCGATGGTGCCGATGCCCTCGGAGGAGACGAGCTTGACGACGACCCGGACGCGGGCGGCCTTGCAGTCGTGGATGAGCTGGGCGAGGTCCTCGATCGAGTATGTGTCGTGGTGCGGCGGCGGTGAGACGAGTTCGATACCGGGGGTCCCGCCGCGGGCCGCCGCGATGTCGACGGTGACCTTCGGCGCCGGCAGCTGGCCGCCCTCGCCCGGCTTGGCGCCCTGACCGATCTTGATCTCCAGCTCGCGGAGCATCGGGTCGGCGAGATAGCCCGCCCAGATGCCGAACCTGCCGGACGCGAACTGCTTGATGCGGGAGCCGCGGATGGTGCCGTAGCGGGAGTGGTGCTCGCCGCCCTCGCCGCTGTTCGACAGGGCGCCGACCATGTTGGTGCCGTGCGCGACGGCCTCGTGGGCGGTGGCGACGAGCGCGCCGTGGCTCATGGCGCCGGAGGCGAGCGCGCCGGTGATCCGGTGCGCGGGCTGGACCTCGTCGACGGGGACGGGCCCGGGCGCCTCGTCGAAGAGGGCGAGCAGCCGCGCCGCGGTGCCCGTCGCGGTGACGACGACGCCGTCGGCGGCCGTGTCGAGGGTCTCGGTCTCGCCGGGGTGGGCGAGCGCGAGCCCGGCGGCGAGCGCGGCGTGCCGCCCGGCGCCGTCGGGGCCGGGGTCGGGGTCGGTGAGACGCAGCCGTACGGTGATCGTCCCGGTGGTGCGGTCCATGACGGACACGGCGGCGCCGCGGACCGTGACGGACGCGTTCCCGGTGGTGGAGAAGCGGCCCAGTTCGCGGGCGAAGTCCTCCGGGGTGGTCAGCCCGGTGACATCGGCGGGCAGGGCGAGTACGTCGCGGAGCGCGGAGGGGCGGCGGGCCCGCTCCTCGTACGTCGTCCGGACGAAGTCGCGGTATCCGGGGGTGATCCGGAAGGCGTCGATCTCGGTGTCGTCGAGCGCGTCGTAGCCGGTGCTGCGGTACGCGGTGTCGGTGATCCCGAACGCGTCGTCGAGCTGGCCGAGGGTGAGGAGGCGGAGCGCGTCGGAGTCGTCGTCGCGGCCGAAGCCGGGCCGTTCGGCGGTCATCCCGCCGAAGCCGCGTACGGAGTTGACGCCGAAGGAGTGCCCGGCGCCGTCGGACCGTTCCTTGAACAGGCCGAGCAGGGGGATCTGCTGCTCGGCCCGGACCGTAAGGGCCCGCTGGTGCCAGTCCGTCGCGGCCTGTGCGATCCGGGTGAACCCGACTCCGCCGACGGGTGCCCGGAGATGCGGGAAGATCCGGGCGAGGTCGTCGTCGCGGGTGTCGAGGTAGTTGGGTTCGAAGAACTCGCCGCCGATATAGCTCTCGGCGGTGCACAGTCCGACCCGGCCCATGGTCTTGGCGAGGGACTTCTCGGCCGCCTTGCGGAAGCGGGCCAGGGCCCGGCCGGCCTCGGTGGTGCCGTCGGGGTCCGTGGCGGCGCCGGGGTGCTTCTCGGCGGCGCGCAGCCACGCGCTGAGGCTGAGGACGGCGGAGGCGCCGAAGCCGAGCGCGGTCGCGACATGGTGCGACGAGGGGAGCTGGCCGCTTTCGGCGACGATCGAGAGCCGCGGGCGCAGCCCGGTCTCGATGAGGCGCTGGTTCACGGCGGCGACGGCGAGGATCACGGGCAGCGGGGCGCGGGTCGAGGAGATCGCGAGGTCGGTGAGGAGCGCGATACCGCCGCTGTCGGCGGCGAACCGCTCGACGCCGTCGCAGAGCCGGCCGAGCGCGGCCCTGAGGGCGTCGGCGTTCGCGGTCGCGTCGCCGGGCACGGGCTCGTACAGCAGGTCGAACGTCTTCAGCGGCACGATCCGCTGCTCGCGCAGGCGCGCCAGGTCGAGCGGGCCGAGTACGGGTGACGGCACCACGATCTGCCGTCCCGCGGTGTGCCGTCCCCCGGTGTGCCGGGTGCCGTCGGGCCTGGGTCCGAGGGCGACCCGCAGGCTCATGCCGTCGGCCTCGCGGATGCTGTCCAGCGGCGGGTTCGTGACCTGGGCGAAGCGCTGGGAGAAGTACTTCGCCATCCCGCCCTCGGTGTCGCTGAGCGCGTTGATGGCGTTGCCGTAGCCCATGGCCGAGATGCGTTCCGACCCGTGGGCGAGCATCGGGTCGAGCAGGAACCGGAAGCTCTCCTGGTTCAGCGCGTAGGCCACGTACCGTCCGGAGAGGGTGAGGTCGCCGTCGTACGGGGGTGTCGTGCCGGGTTCCCCGGGGGCGGGCAGCTCGTCGAGGTCCACCCGGGCCTCGGCGAGCAGTTCGGCGTACGGCCGTCGCGCGGCGAGTTCGGCGAGCACCTCGCGGGTCCGCATCCGGCGGCCGGTGCGGTGGTCGACGACGAGCATGCCACCGGCCTCGATCCGACCCCGGCGGACGACCTCGTCGTCGGGGAACGCGACCTGGCCGGCCTCGGACGCCACCATGAGGTACTCGGCAGTCTCGACGGTACGCAGCGGGCGGAGCCCGAGCCGGTCGAGCCGGGCGCCGACGACATCGCCGTCGCTGAAGATCACGGCGGCCGGTCCGTCGTTCTTCTCCTCGTACAGCGAGAAGTACTCCAGCATGTCCCGGACGGCGGCGGGCAGCGTACGGTCGTTCTCCCAGGCGGGCGGCATCAGGGACACCACGGCCTCGACGATGTCGAGCCCGTCGTCGTGGACCCGGCTCTGGAGGGTCTGGTCGAGCCTGCTGGAGTCCGACTGCCCCGGCGGCCGGACGATCCGCCGGGCGCGGGCGCGGGCGAGGGCCTCGTCGGACAGCCGGTTCTTGCGGTCGGTGTTGAGTTCGCCGTTGTGCGCCATCAGCCGGAACGGCTGCGCCATGGTCGGGTGCGGCTCGGTGTTGGTGGAGAACCGGGTGTGGAAGTACAGCGACCGGACGGAGTGCCGGGGGTCGCCGAGGTCGCGAAAGTAGCCGATCACCTCGTGGGAGTTGAGCCGCCCCTTGAGGACCTGGGTCCGCGCGCTCAGCGACAGCGGATAGAGACCGGCGTACGCGTCGTCGGCGTAGGCCGCGGCCTCGACGGCGAGCAGGGCGCGATGGGCGGCCGCGTCGACGTCGGCACGCTCCCACTCCCCCGGCGCCCGGAACACCCACTGCACGACGGGCAGCTGGTACCGCTCGGCCGCGGGCCGGGCGACGGAGTGGTCCACGGGGACGTCGCGGACCAGCAGGATCTCGAAGCCCTCCGCGGCGATACCGCGGCGAACGAGGTCCAGCGCGCCGTCACGGCGGGCGGCGTCGGTGGGGACGAAGCAGTTCGCGACCCCGAAGTGTCCGGGGCACAGCTCCTCGCCGGTGATCGCGCCGAAGAACTCCACCGACAGATCGACGCTCACGCCCGCGCCGTCACCGACGCCATCGGCGGACTTGCCGCCGCGGTGCGGGATGGCGCGGAGCGCCTCGTCGCCCTTGCGGAGGACGTCATGGCTCGGCGTCCCGTCGAGACGGGTGAGGAAGCCCACGCCGCAGGCGCTGTGTTCGCGGGCAGGGTCGTACAGACCGGAGGCGGAGTGATTCACATGGGTCCTGTCGGCGAGAAATCCGGCAGCGGACGGCCAGGCTGCGTCGGTGGAGCGCTCGCCGCGGGCGGGCCGGGTGTACCGGCCGAGCCCCGAGTGGTGCGAATGCGTACGGTAAGGCTTGCCTAACCTTTCCCGCAAGTGTGACCGATCCTACCCGTCGGCCTGCTGGACGCCCTGCTGAGGGACCTGCGCATGACGATCGCGGCGCGACCCGGGTGCTTCTGCCGAGGAATGACCGTGTGGACATCGCCGCACCCTGCTACCGTCGGCGATATGAAGCGCGCCGCTATAACGACGACGCCGGAGAGTGTCCCGGCGCGCTGACAGACGATCTGATCCGAAGCCCCGGGGCAAGTGCCCCGGGGCTTCGTCGTAGGCCCGGTCACTTGCTCCCCACCCAGCAGGAGACCACGATGACCACCAAGCACGACCACCGTGAACTCGGCCGTGAACTGGGCCTGTTCGACACCGACCCGCTCATCGGCGCCGGCCTGCCGTACTGGCTGCCCGACGGCGCGACCGTGCGGCACACCCTGGAGGAGTACATCCGCGCCGCCGAACGGCGAGCGGGCTACCAGCACGTGTACTCACCCGTCCTCGGCAAGCGGGAACTGTACGAGATCTCCGGACACTGGGCCCACTACAGCGACGACATGTTCCCCCCGATGGACCTCGGCGGAGAGCAGCTCGTCCTGCGGCCCAGCCTGTGCCCCCACCACGCGGTGATCTACCGCTCCCGCTCCCACAGCTACCGCGACCTGCCCCTGCGCATCGCCGAACTGGGCGGCATGTACCGCTCCGAACTCTCCGGCGTACTCGGCGGGCTGACCCGGGTACGGGCCATCCAGCTCAACGACGCGCACATCTTCTGCACCCTCGACCAGGTCGCCGAGGAAGCGCGGGCGGCACTGGAGATGATCCGCCGGGCGTACAAGGCACTCGGCATCACCCCGACCCGCTACCGCCTCTCCCTCCCGGGCCCCGGCGGCAAGTACATCGCCGCACCCGAGAAGTGGCAACGGTCCACCACCCTGCTGACCGACGTCCTCGACCGCTCCGGCCTGCCCTACGAGGCCGCCGAGGGAGAAGCCGCGTTCTACGGCCCCAAGATCGACGTCCAGGTCACCGACACCGCCGGCCGGGAGTCCACCCTGTCCACCATCCAGGTCGACTTCCACCAGCCCGAACAGTTCAACCTGCACTACATCGGCGCGGACGGCGCCAAACACCGCCCGGTCATGGTCCACCGCAGCATCATCGGCAGCGTGGAGCGAGCCGTCGCCCACCTCGTCGAACAGCACGGCGGCGCCTTCCCCGCCTGGCTCGCCCCCACCCAGCTGGTGATCCTCCCGATCTCCGACACCGAACTGCCGAACGCCGAAGCCCTCGCCCGACGCTGTACCCCTCTCGGACTGCGTACCCGGATCGCGGGACCGGACCGCGGCAGCCTGGGCGCCCGCATCCGAGACGCCCGCCTGGTCCCCTACCAAGCCGTCATCGGCGCCAAGGAGGCCACTGACGACCACGTCGCCCTGCGCTTGCGCGACGGACGCCGACTCGACCCGCAGCCGGCCGGTGACGCACTCACCCGCATCAGCGATCTCATTGGAGCCCACAGCACCACCCTGTGGACCGACGCCACCTCATAGCGCACCGGACCCCGCGCGGGCGGACGACGCTACTTTGCGGACACGCCCTAACCGCGGGCGCGCAGGTAGGTGTCGAGGGCGGCGGCTCCGGTCAGCATCGCGCGCCCCCGGGCGGACAGCCGGTCGTGCCAGTCGTCCAGCGCGGCCTCCAGCGGCTCCAGGCCGCCGGCCGCGCGGACGCGGGCGATCAGCGGGGCGATCTCGTCCAGCAGATAGCCGCCGCGTCGGAGCTGATGGGCCAGTCGGACGTCCCGTACATCCGCCTGGTCGTAGACCCGGTAACCGCTCCCCGGGTCACGGCGCGGGGTCACCAGGCCGGCGCGCTCCCAGGTGCGCAGGGTCGCGGGCCGGATACCGAGCCGTTCGGCCAGCGGGCCGATGAACGTCCCGCCGGGCCCGTCCGGCTCCGTCGGCACGGACATCGCGGCGGTGTCCAGATCGCGCAGGGCGCGCTCCACGGCCCGGAGGGTCCCGCGGTCCTCCAGGAGCTGGGCGTGGCTCTCGTCGACGAGGCGGAACGCCTCCTCCGTCGTGCCCAGGTTCACGGCGCGCATGATCGCCGCGGCCGTCCGGTGGCCGTGTCCCGGGACCAGGGCGAGAAAGGCGCTCAGCGCCCGCGCGTGCAGCGGGGTGTAGGCGCGGTAGCCGTGGGGGGTGCGATCGGCGGCCGGGAGGATGCCCGCCTCCTCGTAGTTCCGGACCGCCTGTGTCGAAAGACCGTGCGCCCGCGCCAGATCGACCGGCCTGAGCCGGTCACGGCTTTGAAGGTTTTGCCCCATGGAGCCCAAGATATCGCGGCAAAGTCTCAACCGGTTGTTCAGCGATACCTTTGAAGGCATGGATATCGGCATCACGGACTCCGTACACCCGGTCGAGGCCGGCGCCGTCATGAAGCTGTTCCCGGCCCGGCCGCGGCTGCTGGCCCTGGGCGAACCCACCCACGGCGAGGACACCCTGCTCGACCTTCGGAACGAGCTGTTCCGGCAGCTCGTCGAGGAGGAGGGCTACCGGACGATCGCGATCGAGAGCGACTGCCTCATGGGCCTGGCCGTCGACGACTACGTCGCCTCGGGCACGGGCACGCTCGACGACGTCATGGCACACGGGTTCAGCCATGGATTCGGCGCTTCCGCCGCCAATCGCGAACTGGTGCGCTGGATGCGCGCCTTCAACCGTGACCTGCCCGCGGCCGAACGGCTCCGGTTCGCCGGTTTCGACGGTCCGCTGGAGATCACCGGCGCCGCCGCGCCCCGGGAGGCCCTCATGGCGCTTCACGGCTTTCTCGCGGCCCGGCTGGACCCGCGGCTGCTCCCCCGTACCGCGGACGAGCTCGACCGGCTGCTCGGCACGGACGCCGGGTGGATCCATCCGGCCGCCATGATGGATCCGGCCCTGTCGGCGGGCCGGTCGCCCGAGGCCCGTGAGCTGCGGCTCGTCGCGGACGATCTGGTGGCACTGCTGGACGAGCGGTCGCCCGAGCTGATCGCCGGGACGTCCCGGGCGGAGTGGGACCGCGCCCGCCTGTACGGCCGTACCGCCACCGGCCTGCTGCGCTACCACTTCTGGACGGCCGACCCCTCACCGGGCCGGATGACGCGGCTGCTGGGGCTGCGGGGTTCGATGATGGCCGACAACCTCCTCGCGATCGCCGAACGGGGCCCGGCGCTGGTCTTCGCCCACAACAGCCATCTCCAGCGGGACCTGAGCACGATACGGATGGGCGGGACGTCGCTGGAGTGGTGGAGCGCCGGCGCACGGCTGAGCGCCCTGCTGGGCGAGGAGTACGCCTTCCTGGCCACGGCCCTGGGCACGATGCGGCACCGGGGCGTGGACACCCCGCCGCCGGACACGGTCGAAGGGCTCCTGTACGCGCTCCCGGAGGACCGCTGCGTCGTCGCCGCCGGGGCCCGCCCGGCCGTACCCCTCGTCCCGCGGGTCTCGCCCTGGTTCGGCTACGCCCCGCTGGACCCGGCGCACCGGGCGGCGTACGACGGGATCGTGTTCCTCAAGGACGTCCCGGAGCACTGACGGGTGGGGCGGCCCGGCCGGACCGCCCCACCCGCGTGCCGGGGACGCCGTGCGCTTCCGCTCACATCCGCGGCCAGTAGTAGGCGCTCAGGATGTCCCGGTACCCGGGGTCGGCGTAATGGGTCTCCCGGTAGAACTCCGGCGCGGCCTTGATCTGATCCTTCGTCAGACCGACGTGCAGCTTCCGCTCGTCCGGTTCCAGCCGGGTGACCGCCCCGGCCGGTATGAGCACTTCCTTGCCGAAGATCCACGGCCCGGTGTCCACGACGAGACATGCCTCGTCCACGTCGGCGCTGTGCTTGTCGACCTTCCCGATACCGCCGTCCAGCGCCTCGACCTTGAAGCCGGTGAGGTCGGCTCCGGCGACGACACCGGCCGTGGGCGAATAGTTCCACCTGTTCTCGGTCATGACGGATTCCTCTCGTCCGGGACAACGATCCGAGACGGTGCGGTGCGGCGGCTGGCGCCGCCCGACCGCTGGTTTCGCGGGCCCGGCACCGTCTCGATCAAGCGCCTGCCCGGGCCCATCCGGATCATGCGTCCGCCGTACGGCCCCGCCCCTGCGGACGACCGGAGGGACTGGGAACGACGGGCTGGACGAAGGCGAAGCTCAAGCAGGCGACGGGGCGGAAGAAGGAGGCGGACGGTGACTCCTTACAGCTCCGACGCGCCCCAGGACGCGACGTCCACCTCGTCGCCCACGGACAGCTTGCCGGGCCGTACTACGGCGAACTTCGCGCCGAAGACGACACCGCCGGCCGCCGCGCGCCGGTAGTCGGCGAGCGTACGGAGCGGCTCGGGTCCCGCCTTCCCCGCCGTCGTCTGGTCGACGGTCGTGACCGCGCAGCGCCCGGCGAGTTTGGCGTAGGCCAGTTCCACATCGCCGATGGCGGCCCGCCGGATCAGGTCCTCCGTATGCGGCTCGTCCCACCCGTCGACGACGATGTTCGCCCGGAAGCGGTCCATGGGCAGCGGAGCGCCCCCGCGTTCGGCCATCCGCGCGTTGAGCAGCGCGAGGGACGCCCGGGAGAGGACATGGACGGCGCAGCTGTCGGCGTAGCCCGAGGTACCGGGCGTCCGGCCGTCGGTGACCCGGTGGTGCTCCGGCGGTACGCGGACCAGCCTGCACGGCGCGCCGAGGAACTCCGACAGCCATCCGGCGGCCTCGTCGCCCTGGTCGATGCCGGTGAAGGGGGCGCCGAACAGGATGACGCCCCGCCGCGCGCCGGTGGTGTCCACGGCGATGTCCACCGGGGCGAGACCGGGCCCCCGCAGCAACAGCCGCTCCCCACCCGCGCCGACCCCGGGCCGGACCAGCGCGAGCCGCGGGTCACGGCGCTGACTGCGGAACACGCCCTCGTCGTCGACGACCATGAAACTGCGGTCGTACGCGAGCCCGGCGACCGTCACATCGGCGTCGTCGGCCGGGACACCGGCACAGCCTTTGACGGGGTAATACGACAACTCGACGACCCTGGCCACCCGTCTCCCTCACCGCCGCACCTGGTCGGATCCAGCCCGACCGTACGGCCGGGCCCGAGGCACGGACAAGCGCTTTCCGGACACAGACCGATATCCGGCCAGGATCACCGCCACCGGCCCGCGCCGGACGTCATCGGTCGCGGGGCTCGGGATCCCCGTCGCACCTCACCCGGCTCTGCCGCTCCACGACTGCCACAACGTGCGGCTCCGCCCGGGACTGCGGCGCCGCCTCCTTGTGTACGGCTACCGCCATCCGGTCAAGGCGTGGCCGATCAGGACGGCGAACGCGGCCGACTACATCAGACCCCGGCCACGCGACACCTTCAACCCGCCCGCCGCCCAGCCCGTCTCCGCCCCGCCGGTGCGGGCCCGGAACGGGTGGCAGCCGAAGTCGAGCTGTTCGCGGACCGCTGGATGCGGAGTCCCGCCCAGCCGACCAGGCCGGTGAAAAAATGACGCGAACATGCGAGTTCCGGAACGAAGTACTGCTCAAGCCCTCGTTCGAGAAGCAGACCGAAGCCACCGCGGTCGAGACCGTCACCGAGAACGGACAACGCCTCCTGCGCTTCGCCATTCAGGACAGCGGCGAGACCGGGGAGCTCTACGTCACCACCGGACCGAACCCGACGGTACACAGACTCAAGATGCGAGACGGCGACCTGATCATCACCATAGACATCTCCGACTACGGAAAGCCCGTTCCCGTCTACCACCCCCACCCCGAAGGCACCCTCACCAAAGACGAACTCACCACCGCCTACGAACAAATCATCGACCCAAAACTGCGCGCCTGAGCCAGCCACCCGGGGCCGAGTCGACTTTCGCGCCAATCACGGATTCGCCCCGTCGGCCGGGTATGCGAAGTGGGTAGTTCCCTTTGATGGAGAGCGGAGGGGCGAACTTCACCACACCGCACCGGGAGGTGTCCGGGACGGCGTGGCGCCCGCAACCTCGTCAACGTTACCTGCGGTTCCGGGCCGGTGGTGCGGCCGCTGCCGCTGCAGCCTCGCACTCGTGCTGGTCATACCACGACGGCGGTCCGGCCGCGGTCCACCGGGTGGGATCCGGAGTGCGGGGCGGAGCCGGGAATCGCCGATAGGCAAGGGGATCGACATCGCAGGCGATTCACCCCCGACTCCCGTACGGGCATGCCGAGCCTTCCGGAATCAGCGCTCCACGGTGAGTGACACCTTGATCCCTCACAGGTACACCAGAGGCTTCTGGACACTCCCGGGGCATCTCCGTTGATGGCATCAGCGGACGAACCTACGTTGATGGCGCACCAACTCCATGGAACACACGTTCGACAGGGGAGATCGCGATGTTCGGGAAGACAGTGAAGCGCCTCAGCGCCACGGGAGCGGCGGCCGCCATGGTCGGAGCCGTCCTCATCCTGGGGGGCACCGCCACCACCGCCCAGGCCGACACCCGATGCGACTGGGGCACCATCCGGATCAACGGCAATCCCGGAGCCGAGCGGCCGTCGTACGCTTCCGGCCACACCCACCGCACGGGCAACCACTACGTCAAGAAGGTGACCAACACGGGTGGGAACCTCGTGGTCGAATGGTGGGCGGACCACAACGGCGGCGACGACGGCGACACTTGGGACTCGTACTACGGCACCCGGGTCTGCTGACCGAGCAGCCTTCTGAGCATTCCCGGGCGGGCCGCGTGTCGGCCCGCCCGGGCGAATTTCTGACACCCGAAAGTGAGTGCTGAATGCGCCGTTTTCCCTCGCTCCGTCTGATGACCGCCCTCACGGCCGTGGCCCTGGTCGCCGGCTGCACAACCACCAGCGCGGACGATCCGGCGGATTCGGCAAAAGAGCCGCGGAAGCAGTCCGACGCGATGAAGGGGTTACCCGAAGGCCGACCCGTCCCGTACTCGTCGCTCGCCGTCGGCATGTGCTCCAACGACGACGGTGCGGTCACCGCCGCCGACAAGGTGGGTGTCGTGGACTGCACGACCCCGCACCGCCTGGAGATCCTCGCCAAGGTCCGCATCCCCGAGGCCGCGAACGCGCCCTTCCCCGGACAGAACCCTCTGGTGAAGACGCTCACCAAGCTCTGCGACCCCGCCCTCGAACCGGTGCTGGCCGCCGCTCCCCCCGGCGGCCGCATCGGCATGCAGCTGCTGCCCTTCGACAAGGAGTCCTGGGAGAGCGGGAACCGCACCGGCTACTGCGCCGTCACCTTCCCGGAGCCCGCCACCGGGTCGGTGCGCAAGTGACCACCGGCGTCCGCCACGAACCGCTGGCACACCTCGACGGACTTGTGAAGCACTACCGCACCGCACGGGCACGCCGCCAGACCGCACTCGACCGGTTCTCCATGACGATCCCGGCCCGTTCCATCGTCGGACTGCTCGGCCCCAACGGGTCCGGCAAGACCACCGCGCTCAAGGCCCTCCTCGGCCTCATCCGGGTCGAGGGCACCATCCGCGCCTTCGGACACGACCTGCCGCGCGAGCAGCACCGGGTGGCGCACCGCATGGGCGCCCTGATCGAAGGTCCCGCGTTCACGGCGTCGCTGACCGGCGAGCACAACCTGCGACTCCTGGCCGCCCTGCACGGTGTCGGCGCGAGGACGGTCGCGGAAGCTCTCGACCTCGTCGGCCTCACCCGGGACGCGCGACGCCCCTACGCCGGCTACTCCCTGGGGATGAAGCAGCGGCTCGGTGTCGCCGCCGCACTGCTGCCCTCCCCGGATCTGCTGGTGCTGGACGAGCCGATGAACGGCCTCGACCCCGAGGCGATCCGCGACCTGCGCCCCCTCCTCACCCACCTGCGCGACGACCGCGGCATGACCGTGATCGTCTCCTCGCACATCCTGGCCGAGGTGGAAGTCGTCTGCGACCGCGTGGCCATCGTCCGGTACGGCCGTGTGATCTGCGAGGACGAACTGTCCACGCTGGTCGGCGAGGTGAGCGACCAGCTCGTCGTCCACTTGTCCGGACCCGAGTCCGAACGGGACACCGCACAGGCCGTGCTGACAGCCCGAGGCCACACCGTGACAGCCGTTCCCGGCACCGGAAGCACGACGGAGCTGCGGATCGACAGCAGTGAGAAGGCCCCCGGCATCCTCCGGCTCCTCGCCGAGAACGACATCTACCCGGACCAGGTCCACCACCGGTCCGCCTCGCTGGAGGACGCCTACATTCGCGCGATCCGCGTCGCCGACGCCGACGAGGACCGGAGCATCCATGCCCACTGACTCGGGTACGTTGCCCTGGAAGCGCCTGGTCCACGCCGAGTTACGCCGCCTGCTGGCGCCCCGGGCCGTACGACTGGGGGCGATCGGGCTCCTGGCCGCGACGGTGCTCTTCGGCCTGTCCCAGCTGATCCTCCACCACAACGACACCGCCTCCGCCTGGCGCACGGCACAAGCAGAGTTCGCCCGGGTCAAAGGAGACGCGGAGCGATACGGCCTCCCGATGACCGAAGGTGTCACTGCGCGACTGTTCTACGACGACCCCCGTTACGTCATGAGCACCCTCTCCTTCGAGGACCTGCGCACCGCCCTCACCGCCCTCGCGGTCACCGCCGTTGTCTGCGGCATCGTCGCCGGCGGCGGCGACTGGTCCTCCCGGGTCGTCCTCACGCTCGCCGCCGTCGAGCCCCGCCGCACCCGGCTGTTCTCAACCCGCGCCCTGCTCGTCACCGGGCTGGCCATGGCCGCCGCGGCCGTCATCGGCGCCCTCCTCGTCCCGCTCCTGCTGCTCGCGGCAGCCACCCGAGGAAGCACCGCCGGGCTCGACGGAACCTATTGGGCCGCCTTCGGCGGCCTCTACGCCCGCGGCGTCCTGCTCTGCGGACTGCTGGCACTGCTCGGCTACGCCCTGGCCGTGCTGACCCGCCGCACTGCGGCCGCCCTGGGCATCGCGTTCGTCTACCTGGCCTCCGCCGACCAGATCTTCGGCGGGCGGGGCCCCCGTCTCTCCGAGTACGACATGCCCGATCTTCTCTTCGCCGTCCTCAACGAGAAACCCGTCGTCCCCATGATTGAATCCGACTGCATCGCAGGTCCGGGATGCGCGGCTGCCCATGTCGATCTGACCATCGCCGACGGACTGGGCGGGGTCCTGATCTATCTGATCCCCGTCCTGGCCCTCGCGCTCTGGCGCTCCACCCGGACGGACTTGGGCTGATGACATCGACCATGCCCCTGCGCCGGCTCGCGAACGCCGAACTCCGCAGGCTGCTGAGCCCCGCCTACGTCCGCTACTCGCTCTGGGCCCTGCCCGCGCTCCTGGCCTGGTACGCGCTCGCCGCCTATCTCGGCCACGGCACCGACACCGACATCGCGTGGCGCGCGGCAGAGAAGGCCCAGCGCGAGTACATCGCCGAAGCGACCGCCCGTGGCATTCCAGCCACCGAGCACCCCAAGGTCGTAAACTTCTTCGACGACCCCCGCTACCTCTTTTCCAAGGCGGTCTTCGTCGACCTGCGGACCGTCCTCTCCGGCATCGCCGTCGCCGGCCTCGTCTTCGGCATCCGAAGCGGCGGGGCCGACTGGTCCTCACGCGTCATGCTCACACTCGCGGCCTCCGAACCCCGCCGCCCCCGGCTCTTCGCCGTACGCGGCTCCCTGCTGGCCCTCACCACAGCCGTCATCACCATCACCGCAACCGCCGTCCTGGTCCCCCTCCTGGCCCTCACCGCCCACCAACGGGGCACACTCGCCGATGCCGACGGGGAGATCTGGCGAGTACTCGCTCTGATCACCCTCCGAGGAGCGCTGCTCATCGCTCTGATCACCCTCCTCGGCTACTGCCTGGGCATGCTCGCCCGTGGAACAGCACTGGCCCTGGGCATCACACTCGGCTACCTGGTCGCAGCCGAACAGCTCTTCCAGGAATATGTGCCGTCGCTGACCGAGTACCACTTGTCCGGCATCACCTTCGCCGCGCTCAACGAACGGCTCCTGCTGGGAATCGACCGCACCGACTGCATCGGAGAAGTCGCCTGTGTCGCGATGCGCCAGGGCACCACAGGAGTCCAGGCATTCACCGCCCTCGCCCTCTACCTGCTGCCACTGGCAGCCGCAGCGTACTGGCGATTCGCCCGGCGCGACATCGGCTGAGACGAGCATCAAAGGGGTGTTACCTGCACTGTCGGAAGTGAACGGGTAATCCAGGAGGCCTGCTCGCGTCACATCGGCGGCTCGTCGCTGAAGGGCGGCTGGGCGACGGCCAGGATCCGGTCCACCTCGGCCCGGCGGCCGGTGAAGGCCGCCACATCCCGCGGCAGTGTCCCGCACCGCGGTCAACGGTGCGGGCGCCGGCTGGGTGATGTACTGATCCCGCCCGGCCACGTAACCCTGCGCACTACGAGCCTGGAAGGGTGCAAGCTCCAGGCCGTCCCGTGAATGATCTTCGAGTCACGACGAACACCCGGGCGGTTTGTCCGGACGACGACCGCCGACGGGATCCTCGACGAAGTCGCCGCCCACTGGCGACGCATCTCCGAAGCAGATCACTCGGCGAGCGCCGGGTAGTCGGTGTAGCCCGCCGCTCCGCCGCCGTAGAAACCCTCCTGTCGTGGTGTGTTGAGCGCGGCGCCGATCCGGCAGCGGGTCACCAGGTCGGGGTTGGCGAGGAAGTCCCGGCCGAAGGAGACCAGGTCGGCGCCGCGGGTGAGGGATCCGGCGGCGGCGTCGGGCTTGTCCCGGTCGGCGGGGAGCGGGGTGACCATGAGGGCCGTGGGCCACAGTTCCCGGATCGCCGGGTCGAGTTCCGTACCGGTCTCGCCGTGGTGCAGATACGCGATCCCCAGCGGGGCCAGCGCGCGGACGAGCGCCGTGTAGGTGCCGTACGGGTCCTGCTCCGTCAGACCGCCGAACGGGTTGGACGGCGAGATCCGTACCCCGACCCGGTGGGGGCCGACGGTGTCGGCGACGGCGCGGGTGATCGTGGTGGTGAGGCGGATCCGGCCCTCGGTGTCGCCGCCCCAGCGGTCGGTGCGGAGATTGGCGTTCTCCGCGAGGAACTGGTGGAGCAGATAGCCGTTGGCGGCGTGGATCTCCACCCCGTCGAGCCCGGCGGCCACCGCCCGGCAGGCGGAGCCGACGAAGCCGTCGACCAGTTCCCGGATCGCGCCGTCGGTGAGCGCGTCGGGGACGACGGCGGGCACCCGCCCGCCGGAGGTGTGAACGAGTGCTTCGGCGGCCACCGCCGAGGGGGCGACCGGCCGGACCCCGCCGGGCAGGAAGTCCGGGTGGGCCAGCCTGCCCGCGTGCATGAGCTGGAGGAAGACGCGCCCGCCCGCCGCGTGCACCCCGTCCGCGACCCGCGCCCAGCCGTCCTGGTGGGCGTCGGTGAACAGGCCGGGCGCTTCGGGGCCGATGGCCCCGGCCGCGACCGGGTGGGTGCCCTCGGCGACGATCAGCCCGGCCGAAGCGCGCTGCGCGTAGTAGGCGGCCATCAGCGCGCTCGGGGTGCCGTCGGCGTCCGCGCGGGCACGGCTCATCGGGGCCATGACCATGCGGTTGGGCAGGGTGAGATCGCCGAGCCCGATGGGCTCGAAGAGGGCGGCGGGCGCGTGCACGGTCTTTCCTTTCCTTCGGTACGGGACCGGGCCCCGGGCTACAGGGCCGGTCCTTCGGTACGGGGCCCGGTCCCCTGGTACGGGGCCGGTCAGAGCTTCCAGGCCTCGGCGAGCAGTTCGTAGGAGCGCAGCCGGGCGTCGAAGTCCCACGCCTCGCCGATGATCATCAGCTCGTCGGCGCCGGTCCGCTCCACCAGACCCTGAAGGCCCCGGCGGACGGTGTCCGGGGTGCCGACGTACGACTCGGCGAGCATGGCGTTGACGGTCAGCGCCTCCTGCGGCGACCAGAGCGCGTCGATGTCGTCGACCGGCGGCCGGAACTCCATTCCGCCCCGGAAGTGGAACAGGAACTTCTGCTGCATCGAGCTGAAGATCCGTACGGCTTCCTTCTCGGTGTCGGCGACGACCGCGTTGGCCGCGACGATCGCATACGGCTTCGCCAGCGCCGCCGATGGCCGGAACCCGGCCCGGTACAGCTCAAGGGCGGGCAGCAGCTGGTCCGGCGAGAAGTGCGAGGCGAAGACGAACGGCAGCCCGTCACGGGCGGCGAGGGCCGCGCCGAAGGTGCTGGAGCCCAGGATGAAGACGGGCACTTCGGAGCCCTCGCCGGGGATCGCGCGGACCTTGCGCTCGGCGCTGCCGGGGGCGAGGTAGCCGCGCAGTTCGGCGGCCAGCTCGGGGAAGTCGGCGCCGCTCTGGTGCTCGCGCCGCAGGGCGCGGGTGGTCCACGGGTCGGTACCCGGGGCGCGGCCGATACCGAGGTCGATCCGGCCCGGGTGGTAGGCGGCGAGGGTGCCGAACTGCTCGGCGACCACGTAGGGGGCGTGGTTGGGCAGCATGACGCCGCCCGCGCCGACGGTGATCCGCTCGGTGGCGGCGGCGACCTGTCCGATGATGATCGAGGTCGCGGAGCTGGCCATCGCCGGGGTGTTGTGGTGCTCGGAGATCCAGAAGCGGCGGTAGCCGTACGCCTCGGCGGCGCGGGCCAGCGCGACGGTGTTCTCGAGGGCCTCGGCGGCGGGGGCGCCGGTGCGGATCGGGGAGAGGTCGAGGACGGAGAGGGGGATCGGGCGGTTCATATCCGTTTCTTTCGGGGGTGGGCGGGGCCGGTGGGCCCCGGGGGGGGTCGGAAGGGGTTCGGGGCCCGGTTCCGGTGGGGGAACCGGGCCGTGGCCGTCATGGGGCGGCCTCGTGGCGACCGGTCAGGACAGATCCAGGACGGCCTTGCCGGCGAGCCGGCTCTCGCGTACGTCGTCGAGGACGGTCGCGGCGTCGGACCAGTCGCCGCGCCACGCGATATGCGGACGCAGCCGTCCGGCGGCCGTCTCGGCGGCGAGCCAGGTGAGGTCCCGGCCGACGCCGCCGCCCGCCATCTCGAAGAAGGTGACGATCGAGCGGTTCTGCCGGGCCGGGTCGGCGAGCAGCGCGCCGGGCTCGAAGACGGTGGAGCCGCCGGAGGCCGCGCCGGTGAGGACGAGCGTGCCGCCCTCGCCGAGCGCGTCGAAGTACGCGGCGAGGTCGGGCCCGCCGACCTGGTCGAGCACGCCGTCGACGGGACCGCTGATCCCGTCGGGTCCGGTGACGACCTCGTGGGCGCCGAGGGCGCGCAGTTCGCCGGCGAACTCCGGCTTGCGGGCGGCGGCGATCACCTGCGCGCCGCCCCGGGCCGCGAGCTGGACGGCGAACCGGCCGACCGCGCCGGACGCCCCGGTGATCAGGACCCGGCGGCCCAGGATCGGCCCCAGGGCGCGCAGCGCGCGCAGCGCGGTCCCGGCGGAGACGGGCAGGGTGCTCATCGCGCCGGGGTCGGCCCCCTCGGGGACGGTGCCGATCAGATCGGTGTCCACGGCGCGCAGCTCAGCCCAGCCGTCACTGAGGCCGAGGGTGGTCACGGGCGTGCCGGCCGCCGGTCCCGAGCCGTCGGCCGCGGCCCGCTCGACCACGCCCGCGGCGTCCCAGCCGATGACCGCGCCGTCGGGCGCGCCGGGAAGGATGTAGCGGAACTCGGCCGGGTTGGGCGAGATGGCCGTGACCCGGACGAGCGCCTGGTTCGGCGCGGGGACGGGGTCGGGTGCTTCGGCGAGCCGCAGCCCCCCGGGGGCGGAGCTGTCGGCGATCAGGGCGCGCATGGGATTCCTCCTGATGGGTCGATCTGGTCGTACGGACGGCCACGGCTGGGCGACCACAAGGGCCGAGCCGAGAAAATGCCACTTGGTGACATGTGCCTATGAGGGGCAAACACTCCGGAGCCGCTGACGTATTCCGGGGGCGGCTCTGCCTACACTCGCCGGTATGACGACGGCGGCCGGAGCGGCGGAGGAGAAGGGGCTGCCGCTGCGCGAACGCAAGCGGCTGCGCACCCGGCGGGCCCTGGTCGAGACGGCGCTCACGCGCTATGCGCGGGACGGTTTCGACGAGACGACCCTCGACGACCTCACCGATGACGTGGAGATCTCCAAGCGCACCTTCTTCCGCTACTTCAGCTCGAAGGAGGATGTGGCCCTGGCGCCGGAGAAGGAGTTCTGGGCGGCGTTCCTCGGCGTCCTGGCGGAGGCCGGGCTGTCCGGGCCCGTCCTCGACGTGATGCGCCGGTCCCTGATCACCGCCCTGGAGCGGATGGACGACGCGTGGGAGCGGCGGTTCGCGGAGAGCCGCAGGCTGGTCGAGCGGACTCCGGCGCTCGCCGCGCACAGCCTTCTGCACTGCGCGGAGACGACGGACGCCGTTCTGGCGCTCCTGACGGAGCGGCTGGGTCCGCTGACGGCGCGGGACGCGCTCCCGACCGCGCCCGGGACGGACGAGTTGCGGCTGCGGATCGCCCTGGAGATCACCGTGGCGGCCTTCCGGTGCGCGCTGCACGCGTGGTCGGCCGGGCCGGCCGACGCCGGACGGCCGGAGCTGATCGCGCTGACCGACGGCGCGTTCGCGGCCGTACCGGGAAGTCTCGATCTGACGGCCCGCCCGGCGCGGGACCCCGAGACCCGGCCGACGCGGGACCCGGAGTCGCGGCCGGGACCGTGACCCGGAGACCCGGCCGGAACCGTGACCCGGAGACCCGGCCGGAACCGTGAGGGGGTTCCGGCCGGGACCGGGCGAAGGACCCGTACCGCGGATCAGATCTGCGGCTTCGGGTGCGGCGGGGACACGTCGAACGACGAGTGCGCGCCACCGAGCGCCCGGGACTCCGGCAGCCAGGACGAGATGATCAGGCTGGTCCGGTCCATGAGCTGCTCGGCACCGAGCGCCTCGGGCAGGAAGCGACCGAAGGCGTCGAGACGCTCCAGGTACTCCAGGCCCTTGGAGACCGCGACGGCCTGGTCGGCGTCGCCGGACTTCTCGGCGACGGTGAGGATGCCGATCTGCTTCTCCTCCGGCTGGAACATCAGCCAGACGCTGGACAGGCCGCGCTTCTCGGCCTCGTCACGGATGGCGGGCCACACCTCGGCCAGCAGCGCCTCGACGTCACCGCCGGTGTAGGAGTAGCGCTCCAGCCGGTTGACGTGGTGCGCGGTGGCCATCGGCTTGAAGTCGTGGGCGCCGGTGACCTTCCAGTAGTGCTTGTCCACGCCCGGGAAGCGGGACCAGAACTTCACACCGGGCTCGGGGAAGAGCTCCTCGTTGGTGAAGTGGTTGTAGTCGAGGACGTTCTCCCAGGTGTCGAAGAGGTAGCGGCCACCGATGTACTTCACACCCGTGGCCGGGTCGAAGCGCAGCGGGGTGTACTTGTGCCGCATACCGGGGCGGATGTCCATGTTGGGACGCTCGCGCTCCAGCATGTCGACGATGTCCTGCGTGGAGTAGCGGTCATCCAGGGGGAAGTCGGAGGTAAAGGCCGCCTCCGCCTTGATCGGGCCGGTCTCGTAGCCGCGGACGTCCATGATGCTTCCTCTCACTTTCTGTGATTTTCCGTCGCTTTCCGACGGTGCGTAGTGATGAGCGCACGCTCCGGCCTCGCAACCGGACCGCTCGGTCATGTTCTGAACCGTAGCACAACATGACCGACCGGTCCGGTTAGACCTCCGGCAATGTGACCGATCGGTCCGGTTATGTACGATGGGGGCATGACGAGAGCCGACGCCGTGCGCAACAGACGCCTGCTGATGGATGCCGCGACCGCCGAGTTCGCCGAGAACGGGATGGACGTGTCGATCACCCGAATCGCCGCACGCGCCGGGGTGGGCAAGGGCACCGTGTTCCGCCACTTCGACACCAAGGAACAGCTGCTGGCCGAGATCTTCAGCGACCGCCTCGACGAGCTGGTCGCGGCCGGGGAGCGGCTGGCCGCGGCGGACGACCCCGGGGCGGCGCTGCTGGAGTTCATGACCATCGGCACCGAGATCCAGGCGCGCGACCGCTCCTTCTGCCAGGCCGCCGCCGTGCTCTCGCGCTGCGAACCCACCGTCCGCACCTCGCGCGAGCGCCTCGCCGACGTAGCCGGCACCCTCGTCACCCGGGCCCAGCACGCCGGGGCGATCCGTGACGACGTCACGGGCCTCGACATCGTGCTCCTGCTGAGCGCCGCGTCCCAGGCCGTGCTCAGCCTCGGCGACGAGACCCCGGGGCTCTGGCGGCGCTATCTGTCCATGATCTTCGACAGCCTGACCCCCGGCGCCGCCCGCCCGCTCCCGGTCCCCTCCCCCACCCGCGCCCAGTTCACGGGCTGAGCCCGGCGACCGGAACCGAGCCGCGCGCGAGCCGTACGGGATCGCGCGCGGCTAGTGCTGCGACCGGAAAGGTTCACCGGCCCGCGACGCCCGGCACGGCACCTCGCCGCGTTGTCGGACCACGCAAGTACGTCCAGTACGAGCCGTGGACCTCCG
>NZ_JBHYZV010000045.1:0-65495 GCF_042753905.1 Streptomyces sp. NPDC059248
GCCGCCGGCGCCCGCGCCCGCTCCGGCGCCCGGCGCGGGCCTGCCGCGGCTGCCGGACCGGGGCGGCCGGGGCGCTTTCCGTGCCCCGCCGCCCCGATGAGGCAGGGCACCGGAGGCGCGGGCGCGACGGCGAACGGCCCCGGACGGCCACCCGGCCGCGCCCGCACGCGCCGCCCGGGTGGCCCGAGCGGCCCGTCAGCCGTGCCAGGACCGCCACAGCGCCGAGTACGGCCCCCCGGCCGAGACCAGGTCGTCGTGATGACCCAGCTCGGTGATCCGGCCCTCCTCCACGACGGCGATCACATCGGCGTCGTGCGCGGTGTGCAGCCGGTGGGCTATCGCCACGACCGTACGGCCCTCCAGCACCCGCGACAGCGACCGCTCCAGCTCCCGGGCCGCCCGCGGGTCCAGCAGGGACGTCGCCTCGTCGAGGACCAGGGTGTGCGGATCGGCCAGCACCAGCCGGGCCAGCGCGATCTGCTGCGCCTGCGCCGGGGTCAGTGCCAGACCGCCGGAGCCGACCTCCGTGTCCAGCGCCTCCGGCAGCGCCCGAGCCCAGCCGTCGGCGTCCACGGCGCTCAGCGCTCCCCACAGCTCGGGATCGTCCGCCCCGGCCCTGGCGAGCAGCAAGTTGTCCCGCAACGAGCCGACGAACACATGGTGTTCCTGGTTGACCAGGGCCACATGCTCACGCACCCGCTCGGCGGGCATCCGCGACAGCTCGGCGTCGCCGAGGGAGACCCGCCCCGACCGGGGGCCGTAGATCCCGGCCAGCAGCCGTCCCAGGGTCGACTTGCCGGCGCCCGAGGGGCCGACGAGCGCCACCCGGCTGCCCGGCTCCACCGCCAGAGTCACGTCGTGCAGCACGTCCACGCCGTCGACATAGCCGAAACGCACATCGTCGGCGCGCACGCCGCGGCCCTCGGGACGCAGTTCGTCGTCCCCCTCGTCGGGCTCGATCTCCCGCACACCCACCAGCCGGGCCAGCGACACCTGGGCCACCTGGAGTTCGTCGTACCAGCGCAGGATCAGACCGACCGGTTCCACCAGCATCTGCGCCAGCAGCGCCCCGGTGGTCAGCTGGCCCACGTCGAGCCAGCCCTGGAGCACGAACACCCCGCCGACGACCACGACCACACCGAGGACGGTGGTGTGGGTGGCGTTGATCGCCGGGAAGAACACCGAGCGCAGATACAGGGTGTACCGCTCCCAGGACGTCCACTCCTTGATCCGCCGGTCCGACAGTTCGACCCGGCGGTGTCCCAGCCGGTGCGCCTCGACGGTCCGGCCCGCGTCGACGGTCTCGGCGAGCGTGGCGGACACCCCCGCCAGGCCGGCCGCCTCCGAGCGGTAGGCCGACGGAGCCCGGCGGAAGTACCAGCGGCAGACCACGATCAGCAGCGGGGCCGCCACCACGACGCCGAGCGCCAGCGGCGGTGCCGTGATCGTGAGCCCGGCCATCAGCAGCGTCGCCCACACCACCCCGATGACGAGCTGCGGCACGGCCTCCCGCATGGCGTTGGCGAGCCGGTCGATATCGGTGGTGATCCGGGCCAGCAGATCACCCGTCCCGGCCCGTTCCAGCACCCCCGGGGGCAGCCGTACCGACCGGACGAGGAAGTCCTCGCGCAGATCGGCCAGCATCTCCTCGCCGAGCATCACCCCGCGCAGCGCCACCAGCCTGACGAAGACCGTCTGGAGCACCAGCGCCGCCGCGAACACCGCGACGGTGGGCCCCAGCCGCAGCTCGCGCGCCCCGTCGTCGAGCCGTTCGACCAGGGAGCCCAGCAGATACGGCCCCACCATGGAGGCGATCACCGCCAGCGCCTGGACGGATATCAGCACGGTGAAGGCGCGGCGGTGCCGCCGCAGCAGCTCCCGCGCATAGGCCCGTACGGTCGTCGCGCCGCCCACCGGCAGCGTCGTCGCCGACTCGGGGGCCGCGGGGTCGAGATCCGGCGGCTTCACCCGGAGCATGGTCATTCCTCCTGAAGTCTCAAAGGGGGTGCGTTCCGGCGGTGGAGTCGTCCCGCCCACCGGTCCGTCGTGCGGTCGTCGCAGGTTCTCGCCGTCCCGGCCGGCAGGCCGGTCGGGACGGTCAGGCCGGGACACCGGCCTCCCGGTCCGCTCCGGGGTCGGTCTCACGGGTGACGACGGCCCGGTAGCGCGGCTCGGACCGCAGCAGCTCCCGGTGTGTGCCCACGGCGGCGACGCTCTCGCCGTCCACCAGCACCACCCGGTCCGCCAGATCGAGCAGCAGCGGGGAGGAGGCGAAGACCACCGTCGTCCGGTCGTCCCGCAGCCGCCGCAGGCCCGCCGCGATCCGGGCCTCGGTGTGGGAGTCCACGGCCGACGTCGGCTCGTCGAGCACCAGCACCTCGGGGTCGGTCACCAGGGACCTGGCCAGGGCGAGACGCTGGCGCTGGCCGCCGGAGAGCGACCGGCCGCGCTCGGTGATCGGGGTCTCCATGGGGTCCCCGGAGCCGCCGGAGTGCCCCGAGGCCCGGCCCAGGGCGGTGAGGACGTCGGCACACTGCGCCGCGTCCAGCGCGTCGGCGGCCGAGACCCGCCCCGACGAGGGGACGTCCATCAGCTCGCGCAGGGTGCCGGAGAGCAGCACCGGCTCCTTGTCCTGGACGAGGACGGCCGCCCGCGCCTCGTCCAGCGGCAGTTCGTCGAGCGGGACCTCGCCGAGGAGGACGGAGTCCGTCCGCGGACCGTCCGCGGCGGCGGGCTCGCCGTCCGCCGTCCCGGCGCCGGTGCCGACGGGGCTCGCCCCGGCGCTCACCACATCGGCGGCCGGATGTCCGCCGAGCCGTTCGGCCAGGGTCCCGGCGGCGTCCGGGTCGCCGCAGACCACGGCGGTCAGCAGGCCCTCGGGCGCCAGGACGCCCGTCACCGGGTCGTAGAGGTCGCCGGTGGGGCGTCCGTGCTCGCGGTCGGTGGTCGTACTCGTCCGGCGCAGCGCCAGCACCCGCGCCGCCCGCTTCGCGGACGGCATCGAGTACGCGTAGGCGAGGGCGATCTCCTCGACGTTCCGCAGCGGGTGCTGGGCCAGCAGTACGGCGCTGTAGACGGTGACCAGCTCGCCGACCGTGATCCGCCCGTCGAGCGCCAGATGCGCGCCGTAGACCACCACGGTCAGCATCAGCGCGCCCGGCACCAGGGTCTGGAGCGCGGAGATCAGGGACCAGGTGCGGGCCGCGCGGACCGCGGCCTTGCGCACCTCCTGGGACGCCGACCGGTAGCGGTCGAGGAACAGCTCCTCACCGCCGATGCCGCGCAGGACGCGCAGTCCCGCGACGGTGTCGGCGGCGAGTTCGGTCGCGTAGCCGGCCTTGTCGCGCTGGACGTCGGCACGGCGCGACGCGTGCGGCAGCAGCGGCAGCACCGCGAGGGCGACCAGCGGGAAGCCGATCGCGACCACGACGCCGAGTGCGGGCTGGTAGATCACCAGGGCCCCGCTGACGATGAGCACCGTGGTGGCCGCCGCGAGGAAGCGGGAGAACGCCTCGACGAACCAGCCGATCTTTTCCACGTCGCCCCCGGAGACCGCGACCACCTCGCCGGCCGCGACCCGGCGGGTCAGTACCGAGCCCAGCTCGGCGGTCTTACGGGCCAGCAGCTGCTGGACCCGGGCGGCGGCGGTGATCCAGTTCGTGACCGTGGCGCGGTGCAGCATGGTCTCGCCGAGCCCGATCGCGACGCCGAGGACGGCCAGCAGCCCGCCCGCCCAGGCGAGCCGGGTGCCGTCCCGGTCCACCACGGCCTGGACGGCGATACCGGTGGCCACGGCCAGTCCGGCGATGGAGAGCTGGTTCAGCAGGCCCCAGCCCAGAGCTCTGGCCTGGCCGCCGAGCTGATTCCGGAAGAGCCAGGCCAGAAATCGCGCACCCGAGCGCACATCGGGTTTACCGGGATCTCTGTAGGGAAGATTCTTGATCTGCATGGGGTCCCAGCACGGGTCGAGGGTGGTGCAAACCGTGCAAGGTTCACCCGGATCGACCCGTTCGCGCAATCGGTTTTCGGGCGCTTCACACGCCTGTAAGCAAGGAGGGGAGCGGAGCCGTGCCCGGCGCCCGCTCCCCGTACGGCATCGGCCGTACTCGGGTTCGAAGCGGAGTCTCCGCCTCACTCTCCAGGTTTGGCCGAATCCACACCTGGACGGCTCCGGCGCCACTCGCCACGGGTGAAGTCCGGGATCTTCAGCGGCGCGCCCTGGGCCTTGATCGACTGATGGCTCAGCGGTACCGGCGCCGTCCAGACCGCCGCGTCGTACACGTCGAAGTCGGGCACCAGCCCGAGCCGCATCGTCTGGATCAGCCGGAAGAGCATGATGTAGTCCATCCCGCCGTGACCGCCGGGCGGATTGGCGTGCTCCTTCCAGAGCCAGTGGTCCCAGTCGGCGTACCGGGCGAAGTCGCCCCACTGGTGGTTGCTGTGGTCGGGCTCCAGATAGATCCGCGCCGGATAGTCCTCGAAGACGCCCTTGGTGCCGCCGAGACTGTTGATCCGGCTGTACGGATGCGGGGTGGACACATCGTGCTCCAGTCGGATCAGCCGCCCCTTGGCCGTCCGCACCATGCTGATCGTGCGGTCGGCCGAGACATAGCTCTCCTTGAAACTGGGGTCGCCCGGCGGCATATGGGCTTCCCGGTACTCGGCGAGCCCGAGCGCGGGGGTGCCGAAGCTGGCGATGGACACCGCCCGGTCGCCCCGGTTGACGTCCATGTAGTTGGCGACCGGGCCGAAGCCGTGGTTCGGATAGAGGTCGCCGCGGAGCCGGGTGTGCCAGAGCCGCCGCCAGGGGCCCTCGTAGTAGTCCGGATCGAACATCAGGTCGCGCAGATCGTGGTTGTACGCGCCCGCGCCGTGCAGCAGCTCGCCGAACCGTCCGGCGTGCGCCATTCTCAGGATCCGCATCTCGTTCCTGCCGTAACAGCAGTTCTCCAGCTGCATACAGTGGCGGCGGGTGCGTTCGGAGAGGTCGACCAGGCCCCACAGTTCGTCGAGCTCCATGGCGACGGGACACTCCACCCCGACGTGCTTGCCCCCGAGGAGGGCCGCCTTGGCCATGGCGAAGTGGGTCTCCCAGGGCGTGGCGACGTAGACGAGGTCGAGATCGCCCCGTTCGCACAGCCGGAGGTAGTCGTCCTCGCCGTTGGTGTAGAGGGCGGGGGACGGCTGTCCTGCCGCGACGACCCTGGCGGCGGACCGCTCGGTCTTCGTCCGCACCGGATCGCACAGGGCGACCACGCGGACCCCGGGGAGGGCGAGGAAGAGCCCGAGCATGCTGTCGCCGCGGTTGCCGAGGCCGATGATCCCGAGCCGGACCGTGCCGCGGCGCTGGAAGGGCACCCCGGCCATGGTCCGGCCCTGGCGCGGAGGAGCGGGCCGCTCGATCCCGGCCGCCTCCGGGGGGCGTATCCGATCGGTCGCGGCCGTCGCGGAGGAGGCGCCGAGCGCGCCGAGGGCGACCCCGGCCCCGGCGACGCCCGCCGAGGTCCGCAGGACGGTCCGGCGGGTGGGGGAGCCCGTACCGTCGGGTGCGGAGTCGGGTGTGGAGTCGGGGGTGGATGAGACATCGTTGTCCCCGCCGGGGGTCCCGGCGCCGTGGTCCGGTGTGGCTGCGTCGTTCATCGAGCCTCCAGAAAAGGGGAGCTGATGGTGCGCTGCTGGTGCTGAACCTGGGTCAGCACGATGTCGGTCGGGGCCACTGACGCGCAAGAGGGCCTCTGAGGCGGGTGAGTGGTCGCCGAGCCGGGGTGCCGCGGGGGTGCGTGGTTCCGTGACTCCCGGTTTCCGTACGGGGATCGGCGGTGCACGGCGCCCGGGTGCGGTGAGCCCTCGGGGGAGCATGCTCCGGACGGGGCGCGGGCGCAATGGTGCGCGTCGGCACCGATAAGCCGCTGTCTCCGTGGCTCCCGGCGGCGGTCGACCGGCGGGGCCCCGCCGGGTGCCGGAGTGCGCCCGGCGCCCGGATCACCGCCCCGGCGCGACCACCGGTCCGGTCAGCAGGGTCGGCCCGGCCCGTCCACCAGGGTGGAGAGCAGGGTCCCGAACTCGGCGCGCTGCTCCGTCGTCAGCGGCTCCAGGATGTCCTCGGCGGCGGCGCGACGGGCCCCCCGGAGGGCCTTGAGGGTGGCGCGGCCGGTGTCGGTCAGCTCGATCCGTATGACCCTGCGGTTGTCGGGGTCGGGGGCGCGCCGGACCCGGCCGGCCGCCTCCAGGCCGTCGACCAGGCTCGTCACCGCGCGGGGCACCACTTCGAGCCGGGCGGCCAGATCCGCCATCCGCGGCGCGCGCTCGTCGTGCGCCAGGGTGCGCAGCAGACGCGACTGGGCGGGGGTGATCACGACCCCGGCGGCCTCCAGCCTGCGCTGCTGGCTGCGGTGGATCCGCCGGGTGAGCCGGAGCAACTGCTCGGCCAGCACGCCGTCGGGCTCGGGTGTGGTCATACGGGAATGATATCAGGACCATATTCATTGTGTACATAGGTAACTATGCACTACGCTCTTCATATCGTCGTGCCGGACGTGGGCAGGACGGGTACGGGGCGGGATACGGCCCGAGCCCGGCCGCGGAAGGAGACCATGCACCTCGACACGCACCCCGAACGGATCATCCGGAACCCCCGGGATCCGGCTCCGGGTCCGGACCCGGACCACGCGCCGGAGCAGCCGCCCGCCCAGGTGCGGCGGATCGTCCGGCTCTTCCGCCCCTACCGGAGCCGTCTGGCCCTCGTCGGGCTCCTCGTCGCGGCGTCGTCCCTCGTCTCCGTCGCCTCCCCGTTCCTGCTGAAGGCGGTCATCGACACCGCGATCCCGCAGGGGCGGACCGGCCTGCTCGGCCTGCTCGCCCTCGGCATGATCGCCGCCGCCGTGCTCACCAGCGTCCTCGGTGTGCTCCAGACCCTGATCTCGACCACGGTCGGCCAGCGGGTCATGCACGATCTGAGGACCGCGGTCTACGCCCGGCTCCAGCGGATGCCGCTGGCGTTCTTCACCCGGACGCGGACGGGCGAGGTGCAGTCCCGGATCGCGAACGACATCGGCGGGATGCAGGCCACGGTCACCTCCACCGCCACGTCCCTGGTCTCCAACGTCACGGCCGTGGTCGCCACGGTGGTCGCCATGCTCGCCCTCGACTGGCGGCTCACGGTGGTGTCGCTGCTCCTGCTGCCGGTGTTCGTCTGGATCAGCCGCCGGGTCGGCCGCGAGCGGAAACGGATCACATCCCAGCGGCAGAAGCAGCTGGCGGCGATGGCGGCCACGGTGACGGAGTCCCTCTCGGTCGGCGGAATCCTCCTCGGCCGCACGATGGGCCGCGCCGACTCGCTCACCCGCTCCTTTGCCGACGAGTCCGAACGGCTGGTCGATCTGGAGGTCCGCTCCAGCATGGCCGGGCGGTGGCGGATGTCCACGATCGGCATCGTCATGGCCGCCATGCCCGCCGTCATCTACTGGACCGCCGGGCTCGCCCTGGCCGGGGGCGCCGCCATCTCCATCGGCACCCTGGTGGCCTTCGTCTCTCTTCAACAGGGCCTGTTCCGGCCCGCCGTGAGCCTGCTCTCCACCGGCGTGGACATGCAGGCGTCACTCGCCCTCTTCCAGCGCATCTTCGAATACCTCGATCTGCCCGTGGACATCGACGAGCCCGACGAGCCGGTCCGGCCGGCGAAGATCCGCGGCGACGTCCGCTTCGAGCGCGTGGACTTCGGCTACGACCCGCGGCAGAGCGCCCCCACCCTCGACGGCGTCGACATCACCCTCCCCGCGGGTGGCAGCCTGGCCGTCGTGGGCCCGACCGGCTCCGGGAAGTCCACCCTCGGCTATCTCGTGCCCCGGCTGTACGACGTCACGGGCGGCCGGGTCACCCTCGACGGGATCGACGTCCGCGACCTCGACTTCGACAGCCTCGCCCGCGCCGTCGGCGTGGTCTCCCAGGAGGCGTATCTCTTCCACGCCTCCGTCGCCGAGAACCTGCGCTTCGCCAAGCCCGACGCCACCGACGCCGAGATCGAGGCCGCGGCGAGGGCCGCCCAGATCCACGACCACATCGCCGCCCTCCCGGACGGCTACGACACCCTCGTCGGCGAGCGCGGCTACCGCTTCTCGGGCGGTGAGAAACAACGTCTGGCCATCGCCAGGACCATCCTGCGCGATCCCCCCGTGCTCATCCTCGACGAGGCGACCAGTGCCCTCGACACCCGTACCGAAGAGGCGGTCCAGCGGGCGATCGACGCCCTGTCGGCGGGCCGTACCACCATCACCATCGCCCACCGTCTGTCGACCGTCCGGGGAGCCGACGAGATCGTCGTGCTCGACGGCGGCCGGATAGCCGAACGCGGCACCCATGACGAACTGCTGGCCAGGGACGGGCGCTACGCCGAGCTGATCCGCCGGGACACCGACCCGACGGTCTCCGCCGCGGTGTGATCCCCCGGAGTGAGCCATATGGCGCATATATCATGAAAATATGATCAATCCGGCTAATGTGGCCGGGTGATCACCACACGCCGCCCCTGCGGGCGCCGTCCGAGGCCGACCCGCCGCGGCAGAGCCGCCCTGAGTGTTGCCGCCGCCGGTCTCGTGCTCGCCGGCGCCGTGCTCGTACCGTCATTGCTCCATACGGAACTGGCCGGCGCCGCCACCCTGGTCGTTCCCGAGGGCTGGCGAGCGGCCCAGGTGTACGAGGCCGTGGACCGGGCCCTCGGCGAACCGCCGGGCACCGCCCGCCGCGCCGCCGCCACGGCCGCCCGGCACCTTCCGCCCGAGGCCCGGGGCAACCCCGAGGGCTACCTCTTCCCGGCCACCTATCCCGTCGACGCCACCACCACCCCCGCCGGACTGCTCGCCCGGATGGTCGACACCGCCAACCGGCGCTTCACGGCCGACCCGATCACGGCCGGAGCGCGCCGGGGCGGGATGAGCGTCTACGAGACGGTCGGCGTCGCCAGCATCGTGCAGGCCGAGGCCGCCACCGCCGAGGACATGGGAAAGGTGGCCCGGGTCATCCGCAACCGGCTGGCCCGCGGTATGCCGCTCCAGATGGACTCCACCCTGAACTACGCCCTGCGGCGGTCCACGATCGACACCACCGTCGCCGACACCCGGATCGACAGCCCCTACAACAGCTACGCCCGCAAAGGACTGCCGCCCACCCCCATCGACAACCCCGGGGACCAGGCGCTGCGGGCCGCGATCGACCCGCCGCCGGGGGAGTGGCTGTTCTTCGTCACCGTGACACCGGGGGACACCCGCTTCAGTACGACCTACACCGAACACCTGCGCCATGTGGCGGACTTCAACGCCCGTCGTGCGAGCACCCTCTAGACGAGGGCCGGCGCCCGCTCCAGCAGCTCCCGGATCTCCCGTACGGCCGCACGCCCCGCCCGGTTGGCGCCGATCGTCGACGCGGAGGGGCCGTACCCGATCAGATGGACCCGCTCGTCGCGCACCGACCGGGTGCCGTCCATCCGCACCCCGCCGCCCGCTTCCCGCAGCCTCAGCGGGGCCAGATGCTCCAGCGCGGCGCGGAACCCGGTCGCCCAGAGGATCACATCGGCCGCGACGGCCCGGCCGTCGTCCCACTCCACCCCGGTGGGGGTGATCCGGTCGAACATCGGCAGCCGGTCGAGCACCCCCGCCGCCCTGGCCGCCCGTACGGCGTCGTTCAGCGGCAGCCCGGTCACCGAGACGACGCTCCGCGGCGGCAGCCCGTTCCGTACCCGCTCCTCCACCCGGGCCACCACCTCCCGGCCCACGTTCTCGTCGAAGGGCCCGTCGACGAAGACCGGCGCCCGCCGGGTCACCCAGGTCGTCTCCGCCGCGTACTCCGCCAGCTCCATCAGATGCTGGGTCCCGGACGCCCCGCCGCCCACCACGACCACCCGCCGCCCGGCGAACTCCTCGGGACCCCGGAACCCGGCCGTGTGCAGCTGGCGCCCGAGAAACGTCTCCTGCCCGGGATACCGCGGCCAGAACGGCCGGTCCCAGGTCCCGGTGGCGTTGATCAGCGCCCGCGCCGACCAGTGGCCCGCCGAGGTCTCCACCACGAGCCGGCCGCCCGCCCCGTTCCGTACGGCCGTCACATCCACCGGCCGCCGGACCCGCAGCCCGAACCGCTCCTCGTACTCCCTGAAATACCCGCTGATCACCTCGGCCGACGGCCGTGCCGCATCGGCCCCGGTCAGCTCCATCCCCGGCAGCGCGTGCATCCCGTGCACCCTGCCGTAGGTGAGGCTCGGCCACCGGAACTGCCACGCCCCACCCGGGCCGGGGGAGTGGTCGAGCACCACGAAGTCCCGGTCGGGCACCAGCCCGATCCGCCGCAGGTGGTACGCGCCGGACAGCCCCGCCTGCCCGGCGCCGACGACCACCACGTCCACGTCCCGCACCCCTGAGTCGTTCATGTTTCTACTAACTCTGGGGTGCGTGCCCTTCTTCCCGCCCCGCACCCGGAAGTCGGCAAGATGGACCCATGCCGACACCCTTCACCACCACGACACTCGACCTCACCACCGGCTCCCGGGAGTCGGTCACCGACCTCACCCGCGCCTGCGAGCGCTTCCTCGACGAGGCCGCCGCCGGCCGCGACGGCCTCCTCAACGTCTTCGTCCCCCACGCCACCGCCGGCATCGCCGTCATTGAGACGGGCTCCGGCAGCGACGACGACCTCCTCGCCGCCCTCCGCACCCTCCTCCCGGCCGACGACCGCTGGCGCCATCGCCACGGCACCCCGGGCCACGGCCGCGACCACGTCCTCCCGGCCATCGTCCCGCCCCACGCCACCCTGCCGGTCCTCGGCGGCAGACTGGAACTCGGCACCTGGCAGTCGGTCTGCCTGGTCGACACGAACGTCGACAACGTCAGCCGCCGGGTGCGGCTCAGCTTCCTCGGCTGATCAACATCATCCTGGGGTCGGCCGTCCGGCACCCGGCATGCGGCCCCGGCTCGGCTGCCGCTTACCCGGAAGCCTCAGCCGTCCGCACCGCGCGCCCCCCTGGTCCGGCTGACCTTCACGCGCTCGCCGGAGGGCAGCTCCGGCTTCAGGTCGACTTGGATCTGATGCGTCGTCTGGCGGTCCACCGCGCCGCCGAATTCAGCGGTCACCACGCCGATGTTGAGACCGCCGCGGCCGGTTCCGGAGCGGTGGACCTGGAAGGTCAGGGTGAGGTTCACGTTCTCCACGGTGAAACCGACGTCCCTGCCCTGGGCCTCCGTGCGGGCCTCCTCCAGCTCGCTGCGGATCCGGCGGATCACCTCGGCCAGCCCCACGGACTCCGATTCGTTCGACAACTCGCCTCCACAGTAGGCATGTTGATCCTCGGTCTCGTCAGTATGCGACAGGAGCAGGCGCCCGTATAGTTTCGATATGGCTGCTGGCGGGGGAGTCCGGGCCGCTTCGTCGATGGAGACGCCCGGCTGGGCGGCGCGGATCCGGGGAGCGGACGGGCACATCGTGGGGGCCGGCATTCTGCTGAGCCCCGACCGCGTCCTCACCTGTGCTCATGTGGTGGACGCGGCGGCGGGACGGATCACCGCGGAGTTCGTCGGCGCCACCGGTCACAGCGTCCCCGCCACGGCGGCCTGGGTGGACGGGGACGCCTATGTGCCGGAGACCCAGGACGCCGACGGCGACCCCAGCGGGGATGTCGCACTGCTGAGGTTGGAACGGCCCAGACCCGCCGAAGAAGCGGTACGGCTCCACCGGTTGTCCGCGTCCAACCGTGATGTGCGGATGTACGGCTTCCCCGAGGACCACAACGGCGGCATCTGGTTCCGGGCCACCGTCGCCGGCGGCTGCGGACGCGACGGGCAGGTGCAGCTCATCCCGGCCAGCCCCGGTGAGCTGGCCGGCCCCGGATGCAGCGGCGCGGGCGTCGCCGACAGCCTGACCGGCGAGGTCTTCGGCATGGTGCTGACCGGGCAGAAGGACGCACACGGGAACCTGTTCTCCTTCATGACCCCGGCCGAGACCATCGTCCGGCATCTGCACCACGTCCACCAGTTCACGGTGGGCCGGACCGCCGTCGACGACCGGCTCAGATCCACCGGCGACGACGCATCCGACACCCTGCTCGACGAACCGTTCGCCCACCGCCTCGCCGCCTGGTTGCGGGACGACGGACAGCAGGTGAAGGTGAGCGTCGTCCGGCGCGGCGACAGCGCCCGGGCCGCCACGCTGCGCCGTGCCATCACCCTCGCCGACCGGGAGTTGCGCACCCCCGCGTCCGTCCATCGCGCCTCGCTCGATCCACCGAGCACGATCCCCTCGGCCGGCGGCCACGATCTGGCCGTGGACGCCGACGGGCTCTCCTGCGCCGAGATCGCCGGGCGGATCTCCGAGCGGATGGGACTCCGGCAGCACTCGGCGGATTCGGCCACCGAGGGGATCCGAGACGCCAAGGCCACCCTCAGCCTCGTCGTCGTCGGCGTCGACGAGGCCGTGGATCCCCCCGCCCTCCTCGATCTGCTGGAAGTGCTGCGCGCCGGGGGCAGCAGGCTGCTGCTCGTCTTCCGCACGGCCGGCGCTCTGCACCGCCGTGCCCGCGACGAGCTGCTGATCAGGCCCGCACGCGAGCGCCGGGCACAGCTCGTCGAGCGGCTGAGGGAGATCACCGGGCCACTCGCCGGATCCCTCCACGACCTCCGGGCCGCTGTGGTATCCGACGGCATCCGGCCCATGGACTCGGACCTGGTGGCCGCCCACGCCGCCCTCGCCGACCTCACCCGCGCGCAGGACGACCCGGGCCGGGGCCCGGATCGGGTCCGCTACGAGCGGCTGGCCGAGTCGGTTGCCGCCCGGCTGGCCGGAGACATCGACCGCCTCGACCGGCTCCGCGACCGGCGCGACGAACTGGGCGGACGTCTGCGCGGCTACCACGTTCTGCACCAGCACTCCGCCCAGGGCGAGGAGGACCCGGCGGTGGACGCTCTCTATCTCAGGGCGCACGCCCTGCTCCAGGCCAGACCCTGCGACGTGCGCGCGGCCGAGGCGGCGGTGGACGCCTACACACGCGAGGTCGACGACCGCGACGGGCAGCGGCGCAGCCACCTCGGGGGTCCGCCGTCATGACCCCCGCGGCATGTGTCAGACCCGGCTGCCGGAGCGGCCACATCATGGTGACCGGCTTCTGCGACACCTGCTTCCGCCGCCCCGCCGCCACCGAGGCCCCGCCGGCCCCGGCGCCGGAACAGCCCGAAGCCGAGCAGCCCGATCCCCCACGCCGCCCTTCCGGCCCGGCCGCCGGAGAGCTGGACCGCGACGGTCTGCCGGTCCTGCCGTATCTCCCCTCCCCCGACCCCTCGGAGGCCGCCGACACCACCGCCCAGCCGCCCACCGGCGGCCGGCGCTGCGGTGTGGACAACTGCCTCGGCACCATCGGGGTTTCGTACGGCGGCGACCCGCTCCCCGACCACGGGTTCTGCCCGGAATGCGGTACGGAGTACTCGTTCAGGCCGAAACTGCGCCCCGGCGACGTGGTCGGCGGCCACTACAAGGTGCTCGGCTATCTCGCCGCGGGCGGCCACGGCTGGATCTACCTGGCCGAGGACACCCGGGTGCCGGATCTGCACGTCGTCCTCAAAGGGCTGATCAACACCGGTGACGCCATGGCCCGGCGCGCGGCCGTCGAGGAGCGCCGCTCACTCACCACGCTCCGCCACCCGGACATCGTCCGCATCATCACTCATGTACAGCACCGGGCAGCCGGAGACCCGGAACCCACCGGCTACATCGTGATGGAGTACGTCGGCGGCCGCTCGCTCGCCTGGATCCGGTTCGCCCCGGACGAGGAGCTGACCCGGCTGCTCGGCGGCCCACTGGAGTTCGGGCATGTGATCACCTACGGCTGCATGATCCTCGGCGCCCTGGAGTACTTGCACGACCAGGGTCTGCTGTACTGCGACATGAAGCCCGAGAACGTCATCCACTACGGGCGGCGGATCAAGGTCATCGACCTCGGGGCCATTCGACCGATCGGCGACCGGACCTCCGCCCTGACCTACACGCACGGCTTCCCGCCCGGCAGGTCGGAACTCGACAAGCGCGGCTTCCACATCGACAGCGACCTGTTCACCGTCGGCCGGACCCTGAAGTCCCTCGCCGCCCGTGCCGCGGAGCCCGTCGGGCTCGCCGCCCGCTCGTTCGACGTGCTGATCCGCCGCGCCACCCACCCGGACCCGGCCGCCCGGTTCGGCTCGGCGGCCGAGATGTCCCGCCAGCTGTGGGAGGTGCTGCGCGAGCATCAGGCGCTCGCCGGGCACGAGCCGTACCCGGAGCGCTCCACCCGGTTCGAGCCGACCGCGGCGGTCTTCGGCGCCGATCTCGGCACGGTCCCGGAGCTGGAGTACTGGACGCGCCGCTCCGCGGCCGAGGCACCGGAGTTGCCCGTCGGGGCTCCGGAGCCCCGGGAGACGGCCCTGGCCCTGCCGGTCCCGATCCCCGACGCCGGGGACGGTGCCGCCGTGCTGCTCGGCGGACTCGCCGCCGACAGTCCGGACCGCATCGCCGAGCAGGCGCGCCAGGACCCTAGGCTGCGCACCGTGGAGGCCGCGCTGTGGCTGTGCCGCGCGTATCTGGAAGCCGATGAGGCGGACCGGGCCCACGCGTGGGTGAGGACGGCGAAGGGATGGAGCGGCGACTACGACTGGCGGATCTCCTGGCACCAGGGCCTGGTCCTTCTGATGCGCGATGAGGTGTACGAGGCGGAGGCCGAGTTCATGGCCGCCTACCACGCGCTCCCGGGCGAGGCCGCGCCGAAGCTGGCCCTCGGGTACTGCGCGGAGTACCGGGACTCGGCACAGCTCGCCGGCGAACAGGACCGCGGGCGACGTGCCACGGAGTACTACGAGGCCGTCCGGCGGCGGGACCCCGCCCAGGGCAGCGCCGCCTTCGGACTGGCCCGCGTCCATCTGCGCCGGGACGAGCGGGACAGGGCCGTCGCCGTGCTCGACGAGGTGCCGACGACCTCACGGCACTACGACGCCGCGCGCGTCGCCGCGGTCCGGACGCTGGTCGGCCGGCTGCCGGGTGGGGCCGGGCCGGGGCCCGCCGAGTTGGGCCTGGCGGCCGAGCGGCTGGCCGGTCTTTACCTGGACGGCGGCGGGTCCTGGGACCGGCTGGCCACCGAGGTGCGGGAGCACGCGCTCGCCTGCCGTCCGCGCGCCGGCTGGGGGACCGGCTTCCCCGCCGGTGACCTGTTCGGGCCCGAGGACACCCCGGAGGCCTTGGCCGCCCTGCTGTCCCGGTCGCTGAAGCGGCTCGCGGACCAGGCGGGCAGCGTCGGTGAGCGCGGCGATCTGCTGGACCGGGCGTACGCGGTGCTCCCCGCGCCCCCCGGGTTCCGGGACCTGCTGCGCGGATGGCGGCGTACCGCCTGAGGAAGCGACGACGAGGGCGAGGAGTACCGACACAGTGGACAGAGGAACGCCCGAAACGGGCGAGGGGACCGCGCAGGTCGCCGTCGGACTGGAGATCAGCCAGTGGAAGTACCTGTCCAGCGAGGCCGGCGACCCGCAGATGCACGCCATCCTCAGCGTCCGGGTAGACGGCGCCGAGGGCGGCGGCCGCGGCCCGGTGCTCGCACAGGTCCTGGCCGTGGACTGCTCCAGCTCGATGACCTGGCCGCCGGAGAAGCTGCACGCCGCCCAGCAGGCGGCAGCGGCGGCGATCCGGATGCTGTCCGACGGCACCCCGTTCGCGGTGGTCCGGGGCAACGAGAAGGCGGCAGTGGTCTACCCCGACACCCTCGGCATGGCCCGGGCCGACGACCGGAGCCGGGCGGCGGCGGAGCGGGCCGTGCACCGGCTGGTCGCGGGCGGCGGCACCTGCATCGGCGCCTGGCTGGACCTGTCCCATCGGCTGCTGGCCGAGCAGAACGCGCCCATCGGACACGTACTGCTGCTCACCGACGGCAAGAACCAGCACGACGAGCGGATGCCGCTCGCGGAGGTGCTGGACAACTGCGCGGGGCGCTTCGTCTGCGACGCCTGGGGCATCGGCGACGGCTGGGACGGCCGGGAGTTGCTGCGCATCACCCGTCGGCTGCACGGCAGCGCCTCTTCCGTCCACGGGGAGGCGGCCCTTCCGGCGGAGTACGAGAAGCTGATGGAGCGCCTGCTCACCAAGACCGTGCCCGAACTGGAGATCACCGTGACCCCGATGGCCGGGGCCGCCGTGCGCTACCTCAAGCAGGTCTATCCGACCGAGGCCCAACTGATCCCCGAGGACGGGACCCAGCGGTTCGTCACCCGGGCCTGGGGTGACGAGACCCGCCGCTACCAGCTGTGTCTGTCCGCCGACCCGGCCGCTCGGCCGCGCCACGAGGACCTCCAGCTCGCCGTCGTCACCATCGAGACGCCCGGCGGCGCCGAGGTGCGGCTGCCGCCGCCGCAGCCCTGCGTGGTGCACTGGACCGACAACCCCGCGCTCTCCGCGCGGACCGACGCCCAGGTCGAGCACTTCGAGCACCACCAGCGGCTCGGCGAGGCCATCGCGACCGCGACCGACGCGCACCGCCGCGGCGAGCGCGACCTGGCGGAGCGGAACCTCGGCTGGGCCGTGCGACTCGCCCACGCCATGGGCGCCGATCAGCAACTCGGCAGACTGGCAAGGCTGGTGGATATCGACGACGCGCGAGCCGGGCGGGTCAGACTGCGTTCCGAGGTGACGGCCGTCGACTTCGAGCACCTGATCACCGCGAGCAGCCGCAGTACCTACGGTCCCGCGTCCGCCACCGGCGCCGACAGCGCCACCGAAGCCGCGGGACCGGGCGGCGGGGCTGCTGTGCCATGCCCGAGCTGCGCCCGCCGGGCGCCGGCCACCGCACGGTTCTGCCCCTCCTGCCGCCACCGCTTCACGGAGCGGCCGTGAGCACCACCGGCCGGGAACTGACCCGCAGGCTCCGGCTGCTGCTGACGCTCGGGGCCGCCGCCACGCTCGTCCTGTTCTTCGCCTACCGGGGCGTGCACGACGACACCGTACCGCTGTCGTCGTCGAGCACCCCGGGGATCCTCGCCGTCGACACCGCGCGGAACGCGCTCGGCACGGCACACCGGATCGTCGGCGACAGCGGGCCGGAAGGCGACATGAGCGACGAGTTCCACACCCAGGTCTCGGTCGCCCACCAGAGCCTCGCCCTGACCGCGTCGGAGAACGTCATCGGCGTGGAGGGCCGCCACGATCTGCAGACGATCACCGGGCTGATCGCGGTCTACTCGGGTTGGGTGGAGCGATGGGGCCGGGAGGACCACCAGGGGCTGAGCACCGCCTATCTGTACTACGCGGAACGGGTGCTCGGCCTGGAACCCGAGCCCGGAACCGACGGGGACGTCATGAGCCGCCTCGACGCCCTGCGCGACAAGCAGGTCGACGTGGCCGAGCGGCAGGCCGCGTTCCCGTGGCAACTGTGGCTCGGGTGGAGCACGGTCGCGGTGCTGTACCTCGCGCTGCTCCTGGCCCTGCTGGACACTCAGCGGTTTCTGCGGCGGCGCTTCCGGCGCCCCGTGCAGATACGGCTGCTCGCCGCCACCGCGGTGTGCGGACTCGGCGTGCCGGCGCTGGGCTGGATCACCTGGACCGCGCAGCGCGCGATGAGCCGGTCCCTCGACGGGATCCGGGTACGGGAGAAGGACCCGGACGGGATTCCCAGGACCGCCGACCAGGTGCGGAGTGCCCTGGCGGATGCCGGTCTCTGGGCGTCGCTGTCCGGCTGGGTGCTGTTGGGCGGGGCCGTGGCGATGGCGCTCACGGCGTGGGGGCTGTGGCCGCGGATCACCGAGTACCGATGGAGGGCACCGCGATGAGACGGCTGCGACCCCGCACGGCGGGCATCCTCTGCGTCTGTCTGGTCCTGCTCGGAGCCGGAGTGTTCGCCGGGGTGCGCTGGGCCCGGGGCTGGCAGGGTTCGGTGACGCTGCTCGCCAACTGGAGCGGCGAGGAGCGCGATCAGTTCGAGGAGAACATCATCGAGCCGTTCGAGAGAACGTACCGTATCGATGTCGTCTACCAGGGCAGCTCCGCGCTCAGCCAGGTGCTTGCCGCCGACCTGGTGGCCGGGAACCCGCCGGACGTGGCGGTGCTGCCCAGCCCCGGCGAACTGCTGGCCTACGCCGTCGACGGCCGGCTCCAGCCGCTGGACGGCCTGTTCGACGCCGGGCACTACGACCGGATCTGGGCGCCCGAGGTGACGGTCCCGGGCCGGGAGGGCCGGAACACGTACTGGCTGCCGGTCAAGACCGGCCTGAAGAGCATGGTGTGGTACTCGGGCGAACGGCCCACCGCGGAGTCGGCGGGCGATCCCGAACGCTGGTGCCTGGGCATGGAGTCCGGCGCGACCTCCGGCTGGCCCGGCACCGACTGGGTGGAGGACATCCTGCTCCAGCAGGCCGGACCGCGGGTCTACGAGAAGTGGGCGAACGGCGGGCTGGACTGGACCCACCCCGCCGTTCGGAAGGCGTGGACGACGTGGGGGAAACTGGCCGGCGCGGGCCGGGGCCACGCCGTGCGGGCGCTGACGACCGGATACGGGGAGGACTGCGCGGGCCCGCGCCTGGAGCACCTGGGGTCCTTCCGCGCCGGCCACTGGCGGGCGGCGGGCGGCGACTACGTCCACTCGTCCGAGATCGTCCCCGACACCGGCCCGGACGCCGGGGCCTGGGAGGTCTCCGGCGACCTGGCGATCCTGCTGAACCCGACCGAGGAGGCCCGGCAGCTGATCCGCTACCTGGCCGGCACCGCCGCGGCGCTGCCGGACCACTCGGTGAACGAGGCGGCGGCACCGGACGGCGCCCAGGATGCCACCCGGAAGGAGATCGGCGACATCCTGCGCGGCAGGCAGGAGGAGACTCGCTGCTGGGACGCCTCCGACACGATGCCCCGCGCCCTGCGGGACGCCTTCCATCAGGCGGTGCTGCGCTATCTCGTCGAACCCGCGTCGCTGGACGCCCAGTTGAAGAAGCTGCAGAAGCTGAGCGTGGAGCAGTCCCTGCCGGTGTGCAGCCGGGACTGACCGGCTTGATTCATCGGACGGTCGCGTCCCGGCCGGCGTCGATGACCGCGTGCGTCGGAGTACGGGGAGTTCAGCGCCCCAGCCGGGAGTCGAGCCAGGTGAGGATCTCGGGGGTGACGGGGTCGGTGATGTCCGCGAACTCCCGGTGCTTGGTGAGGAACTTGGCCACGTAGGGGCAGACGGGGACGATCCGCATCCCGGAGGCGCGGACGTCGGTGAGGGCCTGCTCGACGAGGATCGCGGCGAGTCCCCGGCCGGCGTAGGCGTCGCCGGTCTCGGTGTGGAAGAAGACCCGCTGGTCGTCGCGGTCGCGGTCGCGGTAGGCGGTCAGGCCGGCGCGGTCGTCGTCGACGAGGATCTCGTAGCGGTGCCGGGTGTCGATGTGGCGGACGACGGGGGCGCCGGTGGTCCGGTCGTTCATGAGGGTGGCCTTCCGGTTCGGGTCAGCGGGGGGAGGGGTTCTTGCGGGGGGTGATGACGGCGTGGGGCAGGGCGGGGGCGGGCAGTCGCTCGCCGGGGTAGCCATCGACGGTGCCGAAGCGGTCCGAGGCGCGCTCCCAGTCGTCCCGTGCCTCGACGATGTCCTGGTGGCTGCGGCCGATGAAGTTCCACCACATCACGATCTCCTCCTCGAACGGCGGGCCTCCCAGGAGGACCGTCCGGGCCGGGCGGTCGGAGTCGTTCGTGAGGGCGAGGGTGGTGCGGCCGGGTGCGGCGTAACCGAGTTCCGCGGGGCGCAGGGGTGTTCCGTCGAGGCGGACGTCGCCGTCGTCGACGAGGAGTCCGTGTTCGAACCGGGGGTCGACGCCGAGAGTGACGGTGGCACCGGCGTCGATCAGGACCTCGGCGCCGAGGAGCGGGGTGAAGGTGCGCACGGGGGAGGTGTCGCCGGCGAGTGTGCCCAGGAAGACCCGCAGTTCGGCGCCGCCAACGCGGAGCGGCGCGGGTGCGTGGTGCTGGAACTCGCGCGGTGCGTGGCGGTGTCCGTCGGGGAGGGCCACCCAGAGCTGGACGCCGTGGAGCACGGCGGTGCCGGGCGTGGAGACCTCCGTGTGGCTGATGCCGTGGCCCCCGGTCATGAGGTTGATCTCGCCGGGCCGCACGAAGGCGTGCGTGCCCAGACTGTCGCGGTGCTCGATCTCACCGCTGAACAGCCAGCTGACGGTCTGGAGCCCGGTGTGGGGGTGGGGCGCGACGTCCATGCCGCCGGAGTCGGCGACCCGGTCGGGACCGTAGTGGTCGGCGAAGCACCAGGCCCCGATGAGCGTCCGGGCCCGCTGCGGCAGGGTGCGCCGTACGGTCATCGCCCTCGGCCCGCCCAGCGGGACGTCCCGGGCGGTGAGGACCTCGATGCCGGCCCCGATGCCGGTACCCGTGTGATCCATCTCCTGTGCCTTCCCCGAGTAAAGTAGTTTTGGATTCAACAATAATGGGTGATCATAGATCTGAAGGCAACCCGGGACGACAGGCGGAGGAACACCGATGACCGAGACCGCGCAGGCCGCCGAAGCCCATCGGTCCAACGGACGGATCTACCTCGACAAGCAGAGCCCCGCCGCGTATCGGGCGCTGGTCAGGACCGCCGACGTCGTCCGTACGGCGGCCGCCGACGCCGGCCTGGACCGGATCCTCGTCGAGCTGGTCAACCTCCGTGTGTCCCAGCTCAACGGCTGCGCCTCCTGCCTCGACGTCCACACCCGGGCCGCGCTGCGCGCCGGGGAGTCCACCCGGCGCCTCGGGGTGCTCGCGGCCTGGCGGGACACGGAGCTCTTCACCGCCCGGGAGCGCGCGTCCCTCGCGCTGGCCGAGGCCGCCACCCACCCCGCCGACGCCCTCGCTCAGGAGCGGGCGTACGCGGAGGCGGGGCAGGCGCTCGACGACGACGAGATCGCCGCCGTGGTCTGGGTGGCGATCACGATCAACGCCTTCAACCGGGTCTCGATCCTGAGTAAGCACCCGGTAAGGGAGACTCCCGCCCGCTGACTCCCCGCGAGGCCGTCGCCCGGCCCGCGACCGCGGCGGCCCCGGCCCGCGCCACCCCGGACCGCTACCCGGTCCTGCCGGGGCCATGGCCTGGGCGAACGGACACCGGCCCACCCTGAGCACCGTCCCCGGAGGGGCCGGTGTCGCGGTGTCGGCCGGGTCGGCCGTTCAACGCGTGCACGCATGGATCATGGCCCGGCCTTGTCGCCCGTGGCCCGCCGGGTACTTGATGGGGAGAGCGCTCGGGCCGAACCGGTCGAGGCCGCGGTGCCCGTACCGGCGCGGTACGAGGGGCCCGGTCCCGCCGGACGCGGTTCCCCACCGCCCGGCCCGGCTGCCCGCAGTCTCCCCGAACCTTATCCAGTCGGCGTGTTCCCAGGAGGCGGTCAGCGTGACCGGACCGGAGATCCGCAGTTGTCCCGCGGTACCGCCCGTACCCGCCCTGGAGCCGGGTGAGGTGCTGGTGGCCACCGAGGTTTTACGCCCCTCGGGCCCCCGGGATCCGTGTCCCGCGGCACCGCTGGTGGCCGCCGAGTTGAAGCGGGCGGGTGTGCGGGTGCGTACCGCGCCGGTGGTGCTGCTGCCGGAAGGCACCGACAGCGCCTTCCGGCTGCTGACGGCCGTTCCGGCGGGGGAGTCGGCGGGGGAGTCGGCGGTACGGCGGCCGTTACCGGCCTGCGGCACGCTGGTGACCTCCGACGACCGGGCCGGGAGCGTGGCGGCGTCCGGTCGCCGTGCGTGGGCTGCGGCGTGGAACGCCGTGGAGACCTGGGCCGGGATCGCGCGCCCCCGTACGGTGCTGCTGGCGTCTCCGCGCTCGTTCTGCGCCGGAGTCGAGCGGGCGATCGACGTGGTCGAAGCCCTTCTGGAACGGCACGCGGCCACCGGCGCACCGGTCTTCGTACGCAAGCAGATCGTCCACAACACCCATGTCATCGCCGATCTGGCGCGGCGCGGGGCGGTGTTCGTGGAGGAACTGGACGAGGTTCCCGAGGGGTCGCTGGTGGTGTTCTCCGCCCACGGTGTCTCCCCGCAGGTCCGTGCGGAGGCGGAGCGCAGAAGCCTCTCGGTGGTGGACGCGACCTGCCCGCTGGTGACGAAGGTCCACGCGGAAGCACGCCGGTTCGCCGAGCGCGGCGACAGCATCGTGCTCATCGGACACGCCGGGCACGAGGAGATCGAGGGCACGTACGGCGAAGCGCCCGACGCCACCGTCGTCGTCGAGGGTCCACAGGACATTGCCGGACTCGAACTGCCGGACCCGTCGAAGGTCACCTATCTGACCCAGACCACGCTTGCCGTCGACGAGACGCGGGCGACGATCGCCGCGCTCAAGGAACGGTTCCCCCAGGCTCGCGGTCCGGGCTCGGAGGACATCTGTTACGCCACCACCAACCGTCAGCACGCCCTGCAGTCCATCACCGCGCAGGTGGACTTGGTCCTTGTCCTGGGGTCGGCCAACTCCTCCAACTCCGTTCGGCTCGTGGAACTGGCCCGTAAGGCGGGCACCCCCGCCCAGCTGATCGAGGACGCCTCGCATATCCGGCCCGTCTGGCTGGCGAATGTCGCCACGGTCGGGCTCAGCGCCGGGGCGTCCGCGCCGCCCGCCCTCGTCGAGGAGACCCTCTCGGCCCTGGCCGGGCTGGGCCCCCTCGTGGTGAGGGAACAGACCACCACGACCGAGACCACCTACTTCGCACCACCTGCCGCAGTGAGGAACAGCCGATGAGCACCTTCGACGGACACCGCACCGTCTATCCACTGCTGGCGAAAGCCGGCCACCCGGCGGCCCTGCGGGCCGTTCCCGAAGAGCGACTGGACCGGCTCACAGCCGAGATCAGGGCGTTCCTGGTCGAGAAGGTGTGCGCCGCCGGCGGCCATCTGGGGCCGAATCTGGGGATGGTGGAGCTGACCGTCGCACTGCACCGGGTATTCGACTCGCCCAGGGACGCGATCATCTTCGACATCGGCCATCAGGCGTATGTGCACAAGCTGCTGACCGGTCGCCTCCGGGACTTCGAGGGGCTGCGGCGGCAGGGGGGCCTGTCCGGCTATCCGTCCCGTAGCGAATCGGTCCACGACCTGGTGGAGAATTCGCACGCCTCCACCGCCCTCTCCTATGCCGACGGACTCGCGAAGGCCCGCGAACTGGCCGGCGAGGCCGACCGGGCGGTGGTGGCCGTCATCGGTGACGGCGCTCTGACCGGCGGCATGGCGTGGGAGGGGCTGGACAACCTCGGCGCGTCCGAGCGGCCGGTGATCGTGATCCTCAATGACAACGGCCGTTCCTACGCCCCCACCACCGGTGCCCTCGCCGCCCATCTGGGCGACCTCCGGCGGGACGGCGGGACGGGGCGCCGGAATCTCTTCACCGATCTGGGGTTCGCCTACCTCGGCCCGGTCGACGGCCACGACACGGCCGCGGTCGAGGACGCACTGCGCCGGGCCCGGGCCCTGCGCCGCCCGGTGGTCGTGCACGCGGTGACGGTCAAGGGCAAGGGGTACGAACCGGCGGAGCGGGACGAGGCGGACTGTCTGCACGCGGTCGGCGTGGTGAACCGGGCCACGGGCCGGTCCACGACCCCGTCCGGGCAGTCGTGGACGGGTGTGTTCGGAGGCGAGCTGGCGGCCTTGGCCGCCGAACGCGACGACGTGGTCGCCGTCACCGCCTCGATGCTGCGCCCGACCGGTCTGCACCCCATGCGGGAGAAGTTCCCGGACCGGGTCTTCGACGTCGGGATAGCCGAACAGCACGCCGTGACCTCGGCCGCCGGTCTGGCGATGGGCGGACTCCACCCCGTGGTGGCGATCTACGCGACGTTCCTCAACCGGGCTTTCGACCAGGTCTTGATGGATGTGGCGCTGCACCGGCTGCCGGTGACGTTCGTGCTGGACCGGGCCGGGGTCACCGGCCCGGACGGACCCTCCCACCACGGCATGTGGGATCTGAACATGCTGTCCGCGGTGCCGGGCCTGCGGATCGCCGCACCCCGTGACACCGTGCAACTGGGCGAACAGCTCCGCGAAGCGGTCGCCACGACCGACGGGCCGACGGCGCTGCGGCTGGCCAAGGCCACCGCCGGACCGCCGATCCCGGCACTGGCCCGGATGGACGGCCTGGACATCCTGCACCGCACCCGCTCCGGCCCCCTCGACGTCCTGCTCGTCCCGGCGGGCCCACTGGCCGCGCCGGCCCTCGAAGCGGCGGCCTTCCTCGAAGACCAGGGCCTGGGAGTCACCGTCGCCGACCCCCGCTGGGTCCTCCCCGTGAACCCGGCCCTGCCCGCCCTGGCCGCCCGCCACCGGCTGGTCGTGACCGCCGAGGACGCGCTGCGTACCGGAGGCATGGGCACCGCCCTGGCCCAGGCCTGTCAGGACACGGCCGTCACCACCCCGGTGATCCCTCTCGGACTGCCCGCCTCCTTCGTCCCGCAGGGCCGGCGCGGTGCGCTGCTCGCCGAGGCCGGTCTCGACGGACCGGGTATCGCGGCGGCCGTCCTCGCCGCCCACCCCGACCGGCGACCCGCGTCCGCCCGGCAGGGGAGCACCCTCGCGACGACGTCCAGGAGGCGTGATGACCACCACTGACCTGGGACTCCCCAGGGTGCCGACAACTCCGGTGCGCCGCCGTACCCGCCCTCTCCGCGTGGGCACGGTGCCCGTGGGCGGCGGCGCACCGGTCTCCGTACAGACCATGACCACCACCCTCACCGCCGATGTCGACGCCACCCTCCAGCAGATCGCCGAGATCACCGCCGCCGGCTGCGACATCGTGCGGGTCGCCGTCCCGTCCCAGGACGACGCCGACGCCCTCCCGCGGATCGTGGCACGGTCGAAGCTGCCGGTCATCGCCGATATCCACTTCCAGCCCCGCTACGTCTTCGCCGCCATCGACGCCGGGTGCGCCGCCGTACGCGTCAACCCCGGGAACATCCGCAAGTTCGACGACCGGGTGGGGGAGATCGCGAAGGCCGCCTCGGCGGCCGGGGTACCGATCCGGATCGGGGTCAACGCCGGATCCCTCGACCCCCGGCTCCTGGCCAAGCACGGCCGGGCCACCCCCGAAGCCCTCGTGGAGTCCGCCCTGTGGGAGTGCTCCCTCTTCGAGGAGCACGGCTTCCAGGACCTGAAGATCGCCGTCAAGCACCACGACCCCGCCACGATGATCGCCGCCAACCGACTCCTCGCCGAAGCCTGCGACTACCCCCTCCATCTGGGCGTCACCGAGGCCGGACCCGCCTTCCAGGGCGCCATCAAGTCCGCCGTCGCCTTCGGCATCCTCCTCGGCGAGGGAATCGGCGACACCATCCGCGTCTCCCTCTCCGCCCCACCGGTCGAACAGGTCAAAGCCGGCTGCCACATCCTGTCCTCCCTCGGACTGCGCCCCCGCAAGCTGGAGATCGTCTCCTGCCCCGGCTGCGGCCGCCTCCAAGTCGACATCCACCGCCTCGCCACCCAGGTCGAAGCCGCCTTCGACGGCTTCCCGCACCCCCTGCGGGTCGCGGTCATGGGCTGTGTCGTCAACGGCCCCGGCGAAGCCCGCGAAGCCGACCTCGGCGTCTCCTGCGGCAACGGCAAAGGCCAGATCTTCCGCAAGGGCCAGGTCATCACCACCGTCCCCGAACACAAGATCGTCGAAGCCCTGCTCGAAGAAGCCCTCCGCCTCACCGAAGTACCCGACCGCCCGGACACATCCACCACCACCACCGCCGGGAATCCCTCATGACGACCTCCACCGTCCCGGCCAAGCACCACGGCCTCGACCACGACCGGATCCGCGCCGAGGTCGACGCCGTCCTCAGCGCCTACCTCGGCCACAAGGCCCGTACCGCCGCGGGGCAGGGACTGCCCACCGAAGTGACCACCGTCCTCGGGGACTTCCTGGCCATCGGCGGGAAACGCATCCGACCCCTGCTCTGCGTCACCGGCTGGCACGCCGCAGGAGGCAAGAACCGGCCGCACGCCCTGGTCCAGGCCGCGGCCTCGCTGGAGATGTTCCACGCGTTCTGCCTGATCCACGACGACGTCATGGACAACTCCGCCACCCGCCGCGGACAGCCCGCCGTCCACCGCGTCCTCGCCTCCCACCACGGACAGGGCCGTACGACCTCGGCGGCCGACCGACTCGGCAAGAGCGCGGCCGTCCTCGTCGGCGACCTCGCCCTCGCCTGGTCCGACGAACTCCTCCACACTGCCGGCCTGGGCACGCGGCGACTCACCGAAGTCCTCCCACTGATCGATGCCATGCGCACGGAGGTCATGTACGGCCAGTACCTCGACGTCACGGCCGCAGGAACACCCACCGACGACGTCGAACGGGCGCTGGCGATCTGCCGCTACAAAACCGCGAAGTACACCATCGAACGCCCCCTGCACATCGGCGCCGCTCTCGCCGGCGCCGAACAGGGCCTGCTCGACGCACTGACCGCGTTCGCCATCCCGCTGGGCGAGGCGTTCCAGCTCCGCGACGATCTTCTGGGCGTCTTCGGCGACCCCCGGCGGACCGGAAAGCCGACCCTCGACGACCTCCGCGACGGCAAGCACACGGTCCTCATCGCCTACGCCATGCGGCACGCCACCGCCGCCCGGCGGCAGACCCTGCGCACCCTGCTGGGCAACCCGCACCTCGACGAATCCGCCGCCGTCCACCTCCGTCGCCTGCTGACTGACGTCGGTGCTCCCGCGGCGGTGGAGGACATGATCCGGGAACGGCTCGACACCGCCCGCCACGCCATGGAATCCGGCTCGATCCCGGCCGACACCGCCGGCCTGCTGCTCGACCTGGCCCGGCAGGCCACCGCGAGGACCACATAGCCCCACACGGCCTCCGCTCCCCTGCCGGAAGGCTCCGAGGCCGCCCGGTGTCGGTGCGCGGGGGCCCGGCCGAGGTCCGGGGAGCGGCGGAGGCTGACCGCGCCTCGCGGTGAGGTACGTGAGGCGGCCCCCGGGCCGGACGTGGAGGAGCTCCTCCCGGCGGGTTCCGGGATCCCGCTCAGGGCGCCGCTGCGTGCTGACGTCCTCGTACGGGAGCGACTGGGCGAGGCGGCCCGCCGGCGCCCGGACACCGTCGGTCGGGGCCGGTACCGATCCGATCACCGCTGAAAGGCAGCGGCATATGACAGCCACATCGGCCGCGTTGCGGTTCCCCTATCTCCACTACCCTTTTCCGCCCGGGATCCACCCCGAGACCGACCAGGCGGAGACGGCACTGATCCATTGGCTGACCGGCCACGGCCTGTTGACGGACCCCGGCCTGGAGACAGCCCTGCGGCACACCCGTCTCTCCGCACTCACGGGCCGTGAGTACCTCGATGCCGACTCCGACGGGCTGAGGGTGGTGACGAACGTCTGGTGCTGGATCCTCCTTGTCGCCGACCGGGTCCGCGACCCGGGAGTCCTCGGGCGGAACCTGGCCCAACTGGCCACCTTCCACGCCTGGATGCGCGAGATCATGGAAGTGGGCAGTGTCACCGCGGCCGAAAGCCTGGCTCTCGCCGCCACCGCCGGCCTGAACGAGAACGACAGAAACCTGTGTCACGGCCTGGCGGAGGCCGGACAGGACGTCTTCCGGTCCATCGCCGACCGGGCCAGCTCCGCCCAGTACATGCGCTTCGTCGCGGAGATGGACTACTACTTCCTCGGCACGCTGTGGGAGGCCGGCCACCGCGTCCGGTCCACGACGCCACCCCCGGCGGAGTACGCCATCGGGCGGCGCATGACCGGCGGGACCCTGTTCCGGCTGTCCCTCCAGGACATCGCCGGCGGCTATGAAGTCGTACCCGATGACTATCTGCACCCCGCGGTCCGCACGCTGCGTCGGCACGCCGCCAACATCAACTGCTGGTGCGACGACGTGATCTCCTACGGCAAGGAACGGAATGCCTCGGGGCGTCGGCCGATCAATCTGCCCACGTCTCTCACGTATCACGCCGAATGGGAGGAACAGGGGGCGCTGGAGGAGACCGCCCGACTGCACAACCGGGAGATGGAGGCGTATCTCTCGGCGGAAGCGGAAGTGGCCACTTGGGCCGGTCCGGAGCTGAGCCGCTTCCTCGTGGCCATGCGCACCATGCTGCGCGGCTTCTACGACTGGGGGCTGAGCTGTCCCCGCTACGACGTTCATCGCTACTTCGACATGGTTCCCCGGAAGCTGTGACGGCCGCCCGGAACACGGGTGCCGAACCCACCCGCCAGGAGCGGCCCGCACGGCCGTCGGGCCGGGGTCGAGGGCCCCGTACGCGGCGGCTCCGTCGTCGGCGGAGCCGCGGTGTTCAACGCGTTCACACCTTACCCCCCGCAGGCCCCTTGCCAAGGGCTCCATATCAGGTATGTGATGCGATTGTCAGCTCATCCGTAAATATGCCGCCGCTTGTTCAGGTCTCCCGGTCCCGGTGACGGAGGAAACCCGCCACTCCACACCCGCTCTCAAGGGTGCGCGCACAACGGGCCGTCAGCAGAACCGCGGCCCCGCCATGAGAACGGCACCTGACCTGCCGTCGGCTGCGACACGGCCCGTACGTTCCCCCCGTTCTCCGTGTGGTCCTTGGAGAGGTGATGGCACGCAACGCCCCGAACGAGCGGCTGAAGGAGCTACTCCTCGAAGCGAACTGGACCGCTCGTGAACTGGCCCAGGCGATCAACTCCGAGGGGAGTGCGCAGAGCCGCCACCTGCGCTACGACCGCACCTCGGTCGCCCACTGGCTGCGCGGTTCCCGCCCCCGCCCGCCCGTTCCCCAACTGGCCGCCGCCGTCTTCGCCCGCCGACTGCGGCGCCCGGTGCTGCCCGACGACACCGGACTCGCCCAGGACGACGCCGAGCCCGGCCAGGACGCGGAACCGAAGGAGAAGGACCCGGAAGGCGACCCCCTCACCCGCCTGATCTCACTGACCCGTGCGGACGTCCTGCCCACCACCCGCTCCGCCCTCACCCGCATGATCTACACACCGGCTGCCGTCGCCCCACCCACCTGGTCGGCCAAACGCGCCCCGTTTCCCGCCCGGTCCGGCACCGGCGGGCCGGCAGCCGCGGACGCGCGGGGGCTGGAGGAGATGGCCTCCGTCTTCGCCCGGCAGATGGATCACCGCGGCGGCGGTCACGCGCGCTCCGCCCTGGCCGCCTACCTCACGGACGACGCGGCCGGTCTGCTGGCCCGGTCGTCGGACGAGGCGCAGCGCCGCGACCTCCTCACCCATACGGCCGAACTCAGCCATCTGCTCGCGAAGATGACCTTCGATACGGATTTCCACGCCCTGGCCCAGAGCTATCTGCTCACCGCACTCGACCTTTCCCACCAGGCCCACGACCGCCGCACCTATGCCATCACCCTCCGCGCCCTGAGCCTCCAAGCACTGGAACGCGGCCATCCGCAAGCCGCCGCGGACCTCGCCGACGCCGCGGTCCGTACCGCGCCACAGGACATCTCCGGTGACACCCGCGCCTTCCTCCTGGCCCAACGCGCCCTCACCCACGCCCACGGCCGACGCCACCACGAGGCCCTGACGGACCTGATCGACGCCGAGCGCCACCACACCCCGGACACCGAGAGCCAGGGCCCCTTCGCCACGTACCCCCGCGCCGGCTTCCACTACCAGCGCGGCGAGATCCTTCTGGCGCTCGACGAACTCCCGCAGGCTCTGAGGGCCTTCGACAGCTCCACCCGCCACCGTCGGCCCCACGGTCACCGACAGACCGCCCTGACCCAGGCACGCAGGGCGGAAACGCTCCTTCGCCTGGGCCACCTGGACGCGGCCTGCAAGGCCTGGGGCACCTTCCTCCAGCACTACCCCTTACTGCGTTCCGCCCGCGCCGACTCCGCACTGGCCCGCCTCCAGGCACACCTGCGCCCCTACACGCGCCACCCCCACACCACCCATGTGCTCGACATAGCTCAAGCCTTCAGCAGGACCAACACACGGCCCGCCTCCTCCAACGGTGCCCCCGCGCGCGAGGGGGCGGGCCGCGGCCGCCTGTGACCCCTGCCGCCCGACCGAAAGCGAGCCCGCGCCCGGGCAACCGCGGGCGGCCCGTGCTACCGGCACCCGCGACCGTCGGTACGGCGCAACGGGCCGCGACGCCTTCGGCACCGTCACCAGGGCCGCTCCGCGCAGGGCTGCCGGTGCGCGCGCGTGTGCGCTGCGCCCACTGCCTCTGTGCGCCCTTGTGAAGGGAGTCGCATCCAGGGCACCTTGGCTAAGGCTGTGGCAGGGCACCTCGGTCCGTGCCGAGAACGAGGTGAGTCGCTGATCCCTCGGCGACCCGGCCCCCGGCCCGCGCGATTGATCGAGGAGGCGGAGTGACATGCGACCCATCTCGCCCAAGCCCTCTTGCCAGCGGATTCCGCATACGGTCATAACCTGACCGCGAGCCGCTCGACCGCCATGTGCCGACTGTCGGGCATCCCCTCGTACGCCGACGTTCCGAGCCGCTCTCCGCCGCCCGGGCAGACCTCCTGGCTACCGCGGACGCCGGTCCGGCCCGAGGGCCTTCGGAGGGGCCCGAGCCACCCCCCCCGCACGTACACCGGACCGGTCATGGAAGGCAGACCCCGTGCACCATCTCGCCAAATTCACCAGCAGCAGACTCGACCCCACCCGAGAGGCACTCCCGGGCGCCGACACCTACGATCCCGCCACCCTCGCGGTCCCGGACTGGGGCGAATTACTCATGCGGACCAAGGCCCGCCGCGACGGCGCCACCGCCGGACACCGCGTGGGCCGTGCGGAGGTCGACGTACTCCGGAGCATGACCGCCTTCTTCGCCACCTCGACCGGCACCTTCGGCGGCGGACACGCCCGCACGGCACTCACCGCCTATCTCGCGGATGACGCCGTCCCCTGGCTCCTTGCAGGCGCCGCCGACCATGTACACCGAGAACTCCTCACCTACACCGCACAACTCACCGTGCTCCTCGGCAATATGTGCGCCGACGACTACGCCCACGCGCAGGCCCAGCAATACCACCGCACAGCGGCCCACCTGGCCGCCGAAGCCGAAGACCCCCACACCTACACCATCGCCCTGCGCGCCCTCGCCTCCCACGCGCTGGAACTCGGCCACCGCCAACCCTCACTCACCCTGACCGAACAGGCAGCCGCCACCGCCACCCACCACTCCTCACCCCTGGTCCAAGCCTTCGCCCAGTCCCAACTGGCCCTGGCCCTGGCCCAGGCCAGGGTCCAGGACCGCACGCGGGCGCTCCTCGCACTGAAGTACGCGGAGGTCCTCCACAGCCACGCGGACCAGAATCCGGGCGACCCCTTCGACAGCTATCCGGCCGCCGCCCTCTCCTACCAGCAGGCCCGCACACTGGCGGCCCTCAAGGAGCACAAGGCAGCCGATCACGCCTTCCACGCCTCCCTGCGCGCCCGTGCTCCGCAGGCCCGCAGGGCGAGGGCTCTGACCACGGCGCTCCTGGCCGAGTCGCAGCTCGTCCAGGGAGAGCTCGAAGAATCCCTCACCACATGGAGACGGTTCCTCGACGACTACCCGGGACTGCGGTCGGCCCGTGCCACCGCGTCCCTCACCACCATGCGCGAGGTATTGCGCCCGTACCGCAACCAACCCGATGTGGCACTCCTGCTGGAGGAAGCCGCACCCCTGTGAGACCCCGTGGACGGGCAACCGGGGCCGTCCCCGATCGGTCACCGGCCGGATTCACTTCCGGTCGTGGTGACCGTGCCCCCGGGCCCGTCTCCCGGCCACCCGTGATCGGGCCGCGCATCCCCCGCGATCGCAAGGGCGGGCGGCTGTCCGCCGTCCGCGCCGCGGGAAGCGCGATAGGCCCTCGGAGTGGTGCCCGTGATCCGCCGGAAGTGACGGCGCAGGCCCGCCGACGAGCCGAACCCCGTCCGGGCCGCGATCTCGTCGATCGTGCCCTCTGCGCGCTCCAGCAGCCGTCGAGCCCGCTCGATCCGGAGCCGCAGCAGATACTGATGGGGGGTGAGTCCGGTCCGCTGCCGGAAACGGCGGTTGAGGCTGCGCACACTGGTCCTGGCGTGGGCGGCGATCTCGGCGACGCTCGGCGAGAGCTCCGGACGCTCCTCCAGCCATCGCAGCGTCGGCTCAAGACCGGCGGTCTCGGCCAGCTCGCGGTCGATCTCGTCCCGGGTGGACCCCGCCTCCTCGTACAGGGGCGCGATCAGATACCGCGCGGTCCGTCCGGCGACCGCCGTACCGTGGTCCCGGCCGATGAGGTGGAGCAGGAGATCGACACCGCCGAGGACGCCCGCCGAGGTGAGGAACGGACCGTCCGCCACCACCGTGCCGGCCGGATCCACGTCGACGCGCGGATGGCGTACGGCGAGTTCGGCCGTACGACTCCACTCGGTGGTCGCGCGGCGCCCGTCGAGCAGGCCGCCGGCCGCGAGTGTGAACGTACCGGTGCCGACGGCGGCGATCCGGCTGCCCCGGGCCGCCGCCGCGCGCAAGGCGTCGAGCACGGCCGGCGCGGGCGCGTCGAGGAAACCGTCATGGCCCGCGACGACGACCGTGTCCGCGTCCACCAGCCCGTCGAGACCCCAGGAGACGGTGATGTCCAGGGGCAGCGGACCGGCGGTGGTGACGACGGGTCCGGTGGAGCAGACGCGCAGCTCGGTACGGGCGGGGAGGTGCGTCGCCGCGGCGGCTTCGAGGACGAGGCCCGGGGTGGTGAGCTGGGGTCCGGGGACCCCGTCGAGTACGAGAAGGGCGACCACGGGCATGTGGGCAAGGGTATCCGCGGTGGGCCGGGTCAGCGGTGCTGCCGGAGCGTCTTCGTGATCCACTCCTTGTGCGCGGGCACGGAGGTCCAGACGCCGGGTCCGTTGGAGCACTCCGGACCCGCCGCCGGGTTGCCGTCGCCGGAGGTCGCCCCGACCAGGTGCCAGCGCCCGCCGACGCGCTGGATCTGGGGGCCGCCGGAGTCACCCCGGCACCCCATGGCGTCCGGGACCCGGGAGCCGGTGCACAGCTCGGCTCCCGCCTTGAACGGGGAGCAGGCGGAGTCGGCGATCCTGCGGGTGTCGAGTTGCTGGAGCCGCTCGGAGAACGACCAGTCGGGGCCCTCGGCCGTATTGCCGAAGCCGAGGATCCGCGTCGGCTCGCCCACCTTCGGCGCCCGGTCGGCGATCCGCGCGGGCCGCTCGCGTACGGGGCGGTCCAGCTTGAGCAGCGCGAGATCGTGGTGACCCCGGTGGGCGTCGCCGACGGTGTACGCCGGGTGGTGCACCGTGGTGACGATCCTGCGTACCGTCCCGCCACTGCTCTGATACTCGCTGCCGATCCGGACCGTCCCCGCCGGCGCGGCGGGCACATCCGGATGGCCGGCGCAATGGGCGGCCGTGAGGACCCACCGGGGATCGATCAGGGTGCCGCCGCAGACTCCGTGGACGGGGCCCTCGGCACCCGTGATGACCTGCGGTACCGATGCCATGAAGGAGTACGGCCGAGTCGAGTCCTCCCCGTTGACGACGGCTCCGGCGGTTCCCGCCGTCAGGCCGGTGACGGAGAGGAGGGTCGCGGCGCCGACCGCCGCCAGCCTGGCCGGCAGCCGGGAGCGGAGGCCGGATCGGTGCTGCGGCAGGGAGGTCGGACCAAACATGGTGAAGACGCCTTTCGTCGGTGGATGAGGGCCTGTGGACGATCAGCGGACTGACCGCTTCCGGACCGCCTGTGCCTCTATCCTCCGGGCCGTCAACCGATCGGAAACAGCCACCGTGATGCCAGCTATGACAAAATTCCGGCCATGCCGATCACCGCTCTCCTCCTGCTCGACGGCGCTCCCGGGCATCAGCTCACCACTGCCGGGGCCCTGCTCGGAGCGCTGGCGCGGTCCGGCCCCGAAGGCGGCAGGACCGAGCTGCGGATCTGTCTCGGCCCCGGATTCCGCGCCACGGCGGCGCCGGGCCCGTTCGGCCTCGATACGGGGTGGGGGCTCGACGGCCTCGACGGGGCGGACACCGTGATCATGGCCGGATACCGGGAGTTCCGGGCCGCGCCCCCGGTCGTGGTGCCGGCCGGACTGCGCGCGGCCGCCGACCGGGGATGCCGGGTCGGCGCTGTCGGTACGGGTACGTTCGCGCTGGCGGCGGCCGGACTGCTCGAAGGCCGGCGGGCCACTACCGACCCACGTCACACCCGGGAACTGGCCGTACGCCACCCCGGGGTCGTCGTCGGCCCCGGGGAGGAGGTCGTCGCCGACGGCCCGTTCCTCATGTCGGCGGGGGTGCTCGGAGGAAAGGACCTCTGGCTGCGGCTCATCGAGGAGATGCACGGCGAGGCGGTGGCGCGCGAGGCCGACCGGCGGCTCTTCCTCCGGCTGCCCGAGCGGGGCGGGCCGCAAGCCGTGGCGGTCCCGGACCCCGGCGGCGCGGACGTCATCGGGCCGGTGATCCGATGGCTGGAGCGGGAGCTGCGCCGCCCGCTGACCCTCGCGGACATCGCCGCCCACGCGGAGACCAGCGTCCGCACCCTGAGCCGCCGCTTCCGCTCCGGGACGGGGCTCAGCCCGCTCCAGTACCTGCTGCGGCTCCGCGTGGAACGCGCCCAGCAGTTGCTGGAACGCGGAGACCTGCCGGTGGAGCGCGTCGCCGTGCTCACCGGTCTGGGGACGCCCGCCAATCTGCGCCATCAGTTCCAGCGGCTCAACGGCACCACACCGGGTGCGTACCGGGCCGCCTTCCGGTCGATCGTCACCATGTTCACGCAGGACGACGAGGACTACGCCGGATAACCCTCAGGATTCGGTGAGGACGAGGTCGAGGAGGCCCGGGAAACGGGCGTCCAGGTCGTCGCGGCGCAGGGTGAGGAAGAACTTCCGGCCGTCGCGCCGCTGGTGGATCACGCCGCTCTCCCGGAGCGTGCGCCAGTGGTGGGTCATGCTCGACTTGGGCACATCGCGCAGGATCTCGCCGCAGAACCGCTCCTCGCCACTGGCCAGTGCCCGCGCGGCTTCCAGGCGGACGGGGTGGCCCAGCGCCGCGAGGACGTCGACGAGGCGGATGTCCGCGGCCTCGGGGTGGGGCAGCTCCTCCATGGATTCACTGTACGGGAGTCCCGTACGGACGGGGCGGGCCCGTTGACAGCTTCCATCGAATCGTACGAAGATCTCGTACAGTTGATTGTACGGGAAGTTCGTACGATCGATGAGTGTCTCCGCACGCACACGCCGCCACGGGCGGCCCGTCATCAGGAGGACTTGCCATGCCCGCGTCTCTGACCGACCCGTCGGCCGAATCGCTGAGCGACGACGCTCTCGCCCGCCGGCTGGGGCCCGGATTCGCCAGCCGTCATGCCGAGGTCAACGGAATCCGGCTGCACTATGTGGAGGGCGGTACGGGAGAGCCGCTGATCCTGCTGGGCGGCTGGCCGCAGACCTGGTGGCAGTGGCACAAGGTCATGCCCGAACTCGCCCGCCGGTACCGGGTGATCGCCGTCGACCTGCGCGGTATGGGCGGCTCCAGCAAGCCCGACGGCGGCTACGACAAGAAGACGATGGCCCGGGACATCCGCGAACTCATCCGCCGGCTCGGTCTGACCTCCGCCAGTATCGCCGGACACGACATCGGCGCCATGGTGGCCTACGCCCACGCGGCCAACCATCCCGAGGCGACCACCCGCGCCGTCCTGCTGGACGTTCCGCACCCGGACGCCAGCCTCTCGGCGCTGAGTCTGCTCCCCGGCCCGGACCAGCACACCGACTCGGTCGTCGAGGACGGCGGCAGGACCTATCTGTGGTGGTTCGCCTTCAACCAGATCAGGGGTCTGCCCGAGCAGTTGCTGGAAGGCCGCTTCCGGAGCCTGGTGGACTGGCTCTTCGCATACATGGCGCACGACCCGGACACGCTGGACGAATTCTCCCGGCAGGTCTACGCGCACGCCTACGCCACCCCGGACGCCGTCCGGGCCGGAAACGCCTGGTACCGGGCGTACAACCGTGACATCGCCGACGAGCGCACCTACGGGCCGGTGACCGTGCCCCTGCTCGCGCTCGGCGGCGACCGCAGCAACTACACCTATCTACGGGATCTGATGCCCGCCAAGGGCACCGATGTGACCGTGCGGGAAGTCGCCGACTGCGGTCACTACATCCCCGAGGAGCAGCCCCGGGCCGTCATCGACGCCCTCACCGCCTTCCTGGGCTGATATCCAGGTGACGGGGCCGCCGGTCGTCCGGGACAACTGACGGGTACGCAACCGATTCCGTGAGGCTTCCCGTGACGATCCTGGAGAGCCCTGGAGAAGGCGGAACTCCACCCGGTACGCCGAGGCATCCCTGGAACCCGACAATCCAGTCGACGGCCGCGCGCACTTCGTCTACCGGATCGACCGGCCCGCCGGCTGACCCTTCCCCACTCCTTTCCGCCTCCGGCCCTCCGGCCCTCCGGCCGGGAACGGTCCGCGGAGTCCGCCGGATATGCCCGAACCACCGCGTAAATGACGCCGTGGGGTGCCAACACGGCCTGAATACCGTCCAGTTGTGGCCAGATTGTGGACCGGCCGCCCATGCCGGGATGCCTCCGCGATGCCGGTTCCGGAGGGTCGGTGAACTCCCGTTATGGCAGGTCACACGGCAGGTTCGCGGAATGGGGGCACCCATGGGTAGTCAACGATTGGTGGAGCCTATTTCAAAGCTTGACCACAACTTGCACACATCCCCTCTCCATACCGGCCCCGATGGTCTAGATTGACCGTGCTTCAGATGTTCGGGCACGAGGCGAACGAAAATGATCTATTGGTCCGGCGCCGGGGACAGCCGAAAGTCGCGTCCCCTGCGTCGGACGCCGGGGTGATCGATTCGTGGAGCCCGAGAGGTGACGACGGGTGCGGGGAGCACCCGGGGATCCGAGGGGTTACCACACACCTCGCGTCCGGCAGGACATGCGAGTCCGCTGCCGCCGGAGCGGGTTGTTCAAGTAGCGCTGAAACAGCGGGTTGTGCCATGCGCGGGGGGCGGGGGCCTCCCGCGGGGGAGGAACGGCGCGGCGCGGAGGACGGGGGTCTTCCGCAGGGGGATGCACAGTGCTGGGCGAACACGTCGAATCGCTGTCGACCTGGGGGGTTCTGTGGAGCAGGGGGGATTAGTCCACTCGTTTCCTTCGACGCACGGGCGTCTGGCGAACGGGGTGATCAGCCGGTCCGCGAGCGACTGGGAGGAGCGGTACCGCCGTACCGTGATAACCGGCGATACGGTGGCCACCGCGTTCGTGGTGGCGGCGATCGGCAGTTTCTTCGGGGCCCGCAACGCGGCCGACTGGCATGAGAAGTGGGGAATTCTCGCCTTCGGCACCGAGGTGCTGGTGCTGGGAGCGCTGGCGGTGAGCCGGGCATGGTCTCCGGCCGTACTCGGGCAGGGCGCCGAGGAATTCCGCCGGCTCGGACGCTCACTTTTCGCGGCGGCCGTCATCCTGGCGCTCGGCGGAATCGCCCTGACCTCGCGCAACATCAAACTCTGGGTCTTCGTCGCGATCCCCGCGATCGCGCTGGTCACCATGACCGCGCGGTATCTGTTCCGCCTCCGGCTGCACAGACAGCGGAAGGAAGGGCAGTGCCTGAGACCGGTGCTCGCCGCCGGGAGTGTGGTCACCGTACGGGATCTGATCACCCGGGCCCGCAAGTTCCCGCACCTCGGCTGGCGGGTGGACGCCGTGTGCACGACGGACGGGCTCGGGATCGACGGCGGCCAACTCGACGGAGTGCCGGTCGTCGGCCGGCTGACGGACGTCGCCGACCACGTCCGCCGCGACGGCTACCGGGTCGTCGCCATCACCCCGGACCCGCACTGGTCACCGGACCGGTTGCAGCGGCTGGCCTGGAACCTCGAAGGCAGCGACGCCGAGATGGTCGTGGCCCCCGTACTGATGGAGGTGGCGGGACCGCGGCTGCACATCGACGCGGTGCTCGGGATCCCACTGCTGCGGGTCAGCATGCCGACCTTCAGCGGGGGCCGCCGGGCGGTCAAGGAAGTCGTCGACCGGATGGGCGCGGCGATCCTGCTGATCCTGTTCGCACCGCTGATGCTGCTCGTCGGGGTGCTCGTCCTGGCGGACAGCCGGGGCGGGGCGTTCTACCGGCAGCGCAGGGTGGGCAAGGACGGCCGCGAGTTCACCATCCTCAAGTTCCGCACCATGGTCGCCGGGGCCGACCGGGCACGTGCCGAACTGGCCGACCGCAACGAAGGCGCCGGACTGCTGTTCAAGCTCCGCCGCGACCCGCGGGTGACCCGGGTGGGAACGGTGCTGCGCCGGTACTCGATCGACGAACTCCCGCAGCTCTGGAACGTGATCACCGGCTCGATGTCGCTCGTCGGGCCGCGGCCTCCGCTCCCGGAGGAATCCGCCGCGTACGGCCCGGACATCCGGCGGCGGCTGCTGGTCAAACCCGGACTCACCGGTCTGTGGCAGATCAGCGGACGCAGCGACCTGCCGTGGGACGAGGCGGTCCGGCTGGATCTGCGGTACGTGGAGGACTGGTCGCTCGCCCTGGACACGGTGATCTTGTGGAAGACCCTGCGAGCGGTACTCCACGGGCAAGGGGCGTACTGATGCGCGAAGGGCCGCGGCGGGGCGGCCGCACCGGCGCGCGAACCGCAGGCCGGGAGGGCCTGCCTGGGCGGAGGGACAGGTCATGAGGATCAGCGTTTTCGGGCTCGGCTATGTGGGCTGTGTGTCGGCCGCGTGCCTGGCCGACATGGGGCACGAGGTCATCGGGGTGGATGTGAACCCGGTGAAGGTCGACCTGGTCAACGACGGCAAGGCCCCGGTGGTCGAGGAGCGGATCGGCGAGCTGATCGCCGAGGTCGTGCGCGGCGGGGCGTTACGCGCCACCGGCGACGTCTGCGAAGCGATCATGGGCAGCGATGTGTCACTGGTCTGCGTGGGGACGCCGTCGGAGTCCAACGGCAGTCTGTGCACCACCTATCTGGAGCGGGTCACCGAGCAGATCGGGACCGCGCTCGCCGAACGGGGCGGCCGGCAGACCGTCGTGTTCCGCAGCACCATGCTCCCGGGCACCTGCCTCAACCTGCTGGTGCCGATCCTGGAGAAGTGCGTCGGCGGCACGGCCGGGGTGGACTTCGGAGTCGCCGTCAACCCGGAGTTCCTCCGCGAGGGCACGAGCGTGCGGGACTTCTTCGACCCGCCCAAGACCGTCATCGGCGAACTCGACCCGGCGAGCGGCGACGCGGTGGCGGCGCTCTACGAGGGCCTGCCCGGCGAGGTGTTCCGGGTCCCGGTCCCGACCGCCGAGGCGATCAAGTACGCGGACAACGCGTTCCACGGCCTCAAGATCGGTTTCGCGAACGAGCTGGGCGCGGTCTGCCAGGCGCTCGGCGTGGACTCGCACCAGGTGATCGATGTGTTCCTGGCCGACCGCAAGCTCAACATCAGCCCCGCCTATCTGCGCCCCGGCTTCGCCTTCGGCGGCTCCTGCCTGCCCAAGGACTTGCGCAGCCTGGTCCACGCGGCGCAGCGGGCCGATGTCTCGATACCCATCCTCGCCCATGTGCTGCCCTCCAACACCGCGCATCTGGAGCGCGCGGTGGAGCTGGTCGAGCGGACCGGCAGACGCCGGGTGGGCCTGCTCGGACTCTCCTTCAAACCCGGCACCGACGACCTCCGCGAGAGCCCGCTCGTCGAGCTGGCCGAAAGACTCTTCGGCAAGGGGTACGACCTGCGGATCCACGACGCCAATGTGAGCCTCTCCCGGCTGATCGGCGCGAACCGCGAGTACATCGAGACCCGGCTGCCGCACCTGGCGCAACTGCTCGCGGACTCCGTCGGCGAGGTGCTCGACCATGCCGAGGTATGCCTGGTCGGGACCAGTGATCCGGCCGTGCTCGCGGCGCTGCCCCACGGCGAAGGACCGGTGCTCATCGATCTCATCCACCTTCCCGACGCCGACACGCGCCGGACCGAACCGGGGTACATGGGCCTTGCTTGGTGACACGACGACCGGCGGCTCGACCGGCGACAAGAGCGGCGACAGGACCGGCGACAGGACGGGCGGCGACCGGCCGCACCGGCGCGCGCTGATCCTCGTGGAGAACCTGTCGGTGCCGTTCGACCGGCGGGTGTGGCAGGAGTGCACGACCCTGCGCGACGCGGGCTGGGAGGTGCACGTCATCTGCCCCCGGGGCAGTCAGCGGGACACGGAACCGGAGGTGGAGATCGACGGGGTGCGGATCCACCGCTACCCGTTACGGGCCGCCACCGGCGGACCGGCCGGCTATCTGCGGGAGTACGGAGCGGCGCTGTGGCATACGGCCCGGCTGGCCCGCAAGGTCGGCCCGGTCCATGTGGTCCACGCATGCAACCCGCCCGACCTGCTGTTCCTGCCGGCGCTCCGGCTGAAGCGGCTCGGCGCCCGGTTCGTCTTCGACCAGCACGACCTGGTACCCGAGCTGTATCTCTCCCGGTTCGACCGGGGCGAGGACCTGCTCTACCGCGCCGTATGCGCGCTGGAACGGCTGACCTACCGCACCGCTGACATCGTGCTGGCCACCAACGAGAGCTACAAGGACGTCGCGGTGCGCCGCGGCGGCCGGCGGCCGGAGGACGTCTTCGTGGTGCGCAGCGCGCCCCGAACCGACCGGTTCCAGCCGGTGGACCCGGAGCCGGAACTGAAGCGCGGCAAGCCCCATCTGCTCTGCTATCTCGGTGTGATGGGGCCTCAGGACGGCGTCGACTACGCCCTGCGGGCCCTCGCGAAGCTCCGCGACGAGCTGGGCAGGACCGACTGGCACGCGGTGTTCGTCGGCGCCGGTGACGCCTTCGACGCGATGGTGGAGCTGTCCGGGCAGCTCGGGCTCTCCGAGCACGTGCAGTTCACCGGACGCATCCCGGACGCCGACCTGGTGCGCTACCTCTCCACCGCGGACGTCTGTCTCTCCCCCGATCCGCGCAATCCGCTCAACGACGTGTCGACCATGAACAAGGTCCTGGAGTACATGGCGATGGGCCGCCCCCTCGTCTCGTTCGACCTCCGGGAGGCGCGCGTCTCGGCCGGTGAAGCCGCCGTCTACGCGCCCGCCAACGACGAGGCCGCGTTCGCCGGGCTGATCGCCCAGCTGCTGGACGATCCGGAGAAGCGGGCCACGATGGGCAAGATCGGCCAGGAGCGGATCAGCGGCGAGCTGTCCTGGCGGAATTCGCAGCGGTCGCTGCTCGCCGCCTACGACGCCGCCTGCCGGGGCCGTACTCCGGTGCCGGCGGACGGCGGGGGCCGGCGAAGGAAGTGGCCGCGGCGTTGAGCGACGACACGATACGCCTGGTCACGATCGGCCGGATCTTCCGCAGGCGCCGGCGGCTGCTCGCCGTCCTCGCCGTGGTGGGCGCGCTCGTCGGCTACGGCGCCTCGGTGGTGTTCCCGCCGCGCTACACCGCGTCGGCCTCGGTCCTGCTGCCGGGGCAGTGGGAGGAGCGCGAGCTGCTGACCCAGGTGGAGATCGCAACCAGTTCGTCGGTGCTCGACCGCGTGGCCGCCGCGCTCGGCAGGCCGGGTGTCAGCGGCGCCGATCTGCGGGACCGGGTGAGCGCCAAGACCACCGACGGAAACATCATCAAGGTCTCCGGTACGGACGACACCCCGGAGGGCGCGCAGCAGCTCTCCGACCGGCTGGCCCAGCAGTTCGTCGCCTTCGCCGCGCGGATCGCGGGCGGCGGCACCGACACCGACGCGGCGACGGCGCCCGCGGCACTGCGGCAGAAGGTGGTGGAGACCAACCGCCGCATCACCGATCTGGCCGCGGCCGCCGACCCGGGGCAGACCGTGGAGAGCGTGCAGGCCCGCACCGTGCTCCAGAAGCTCAGCACGGGGCTCGAGGAGGCCATGGAGAAGCTGGAGCAGGCCGAATCGGCGACCGACAAGTCGGGCCTCGTCGTCATGGGTCCGGCGCCCCGGCCGGTGGGCGAGGCGCCGCCGACGAGGATCCAGCTCATCATCGCCGGGGCCCTGCTCTCCGTCCTGCTCGGGGTCGTCGGCCATCTCGTCGCCGCACGGTCGAACCGCAGGACGCGCACCGAACCGGAGATCGCGGCGGCGCTGGGATCGGTCGTCCTGGGCACCGTGGACGTGCCGGGTGAGCGGTCCGGGCGACGGCCGGAGGGAAGCGGCCCGGGGGCCCTGATCCGGCGGCTCCTCGGCGTCGACACCCGATGGGACCTGCCGACCCCGCGGACGTCCGGCGACGAGGCCAGTAGAAGGATCCGCTACCGGCGGCTGTGCGCCCGCCTCCGGGATCGGCTGCCGGCCGCCCGGCGGCTGCTGGTCGTCGTACCGGACGGCGACGAGATCGCCCGCCGGGCCGCCGCGCACCTCGTCGACGAGGCCGGGAGCGATCACACACCGGACTCCCCGAGCGACGGATCAGGCGACGGATCGGGAGGGGGATCGGGCGGCGGATCGGGAGGGGGGGACCTCACGCTGCGGGTGGTGGAGGTCCCGGTGTCCCGGCCGATGGTGCCGGACCGCGACACCGAGTCCGGGGCCCTGGTCGTCCTCAGCGCCGGCAGCTGGACCGCCGGGGAGCTCACCGGTATCGCCGAGGCGTGCGCGGACGGCGGATACGAGATCGTCGGCGTCGTCGTCGCCGGTACGGTCCTGGCCCGTACGAAGCGGTCCGCCGGCCGCGCCCCGGACGACGCCGCTCCGGCGCTCGCGGTCCGCGGCCACGCGACGGGGGAGCCGGTGTGACGACGAGCACGACCGCGGAGCCGCCGACGGCCGCTCCGCTGCTGGATCTGCAAGCGCTGGTGGTGGCGGTCCGCAGACGCCGCCGCCTGTGGTCGTCCCTGGCGCTCCTGGGGCTGCTGGCCGGCGCGGCGGTGGCGGTCGCGCTGCCCCCGCCGCCGACCGCGGTGACCAAGGTGCTGGTCGCGCACCAGGAGGACCAGCCGAACGACACCGGAAGCCTGATCCGTACCGATGTCGCGCTGCTGGGCACCACCCGGATCGCCGCCGAGGCGCTCAAGGCCCTCAAGTCCCCGGAGAAGCCGGAGGACTTCATGCGGGACTACCGGGGCACCGGGCTGACCAACAACCTGCTCCAGATCGAGGTGTCGGGCGCCGACGAAACGGAGGCGGTGAAACGGGCCGACGCGCTGGCCGACGCGTTCATCGCCGACCATGTACGGCGGATGCGGGAAGCCGCGCGGGCCGAGGCCGAGGCCCTGCTCGAACAGCGCGACCGGATGCGGGAAGAGCTGGCCCGGGTCAACAAGTCGATCGGCGAGCGACCGCGGACGGTCGACCCCAAGGCGGCGGCGGGTGTCGAGTCGCTCTTCGCCCGCAGGGCCGAACTCAACTCGCGGATCGCCGACTTCGACCAGCGCGCCGCGGAAGCCCGTACCGGCACACCCCGCGTCGTCGCCGGTACCCAGATCGTGGACGGCCCGCGCCCGGTACCGCACTCCCTGCCCAAGGCCGCCGCCACCAACGCCGTGATCGGCCTCGTCCTCGGGCTCGTCCTCGGGCTCGCGCTGGCCGCCGTCGGCACGGCCGTGGCGGACCGGCCCGTACTGCGCCGGGAGATCGCGGCGAACCTGGGCGCGTCGATCGTCGCCGAACGGCGCCGTACGCCCCGCGGGCCCGTCGTGCCCTGGCGGCGCCGGCGGACCCGGGCCGCCCACGAACGGCTCACCGCGACCCTCGCCCGCGCCGTACGCGGCTCCGCCGAACCCGTATCGCTGCTGGAACTGGGCTGTGCGCGCACCACGGGCGCGATCGCCCTGAGCGTCGCCGGGGCGCTGTCGGCCGACGGGCCCGTGGTCGTCGTCGACGGTCTGCCCGGCGGGCGGCTCGCCGACGGCAAGCAGGAGCCGGGAGGCCCGACCGTCGTCAGCGGCGACCACGCCGCGACCGCCCCGCCCCAGGCACGCAGGCTCGGCGTCGGCTCGGTCTCGCCCGGCACGGCGTGGACCGACCTCCAGTACCTCGGCGGCAGGACCGTGCTCGTGGTCCGGGCCGGGCACGGCAGCGCCGCCTGGCTCCACACCGTGGCGCGACAGCTCGCGGACCAGCACATCCCGGTGATCGGTGTGGTGCTGATCGACCCCGATCCCCGGGACAGGACCGACGGCACGCTGTGGGACGGACCGCAGATGGCGTTACGGGGCCGTGCCGAGCCCCCGGCCCGGCAGAACGGGACGGGCCGGCCGCGCACCGAGCGACCGGCCCGGCAGAACGGAACGGGCCGGACGCGGACGGAGCGGCCGCCGATGCCGGCCGCACGAGTCCCGGACAGCGACCAGGAGGCGCGGTAGAACATGTGTGGCATCGCAGGAACGTATCGATGGCCGGGCGGGAAGGCCGTGACCGACCGGCTCACCGAAGTCCTCGCCCACCGCGGTCCGGACGGGGCGGGACGGTACAGCCACCCCGCCGGCGACGGCGAAGTGCACCTCGGGCACCGCAGGCTGGCCATCATCGACCTGTCCGAGACGGGCGCCCAGCCCATGGTCGCGGACGGCCTCGCCCTCACCTACAACGGTGAGCTGTACAACGCCCCCGAACTCCGGGCCGAGCTGGCCGCCGCCGGGGCGCGGTTCCGCGGCACCTCCGACACCGAGGTGGTGCTGGAGGCCTGGCGGCGCTGGGGCACCGACTGCCTGCCCCGGCTGCGCGGCATGTTCGCGTTCGCCGTCTTCGACGAGCGCACCGGTGATCTGGTGCTCGCCCGCGACCAGCTCGGCATCAAGCCGCTGTTCCTGCTCCGGCGCGGTACGGGGCTGATGTTCGCCTCCGAGCTGAAGGCGCTCGCGGACGTGGCCGGCGGATCCCTGGAGGTCGACCACGCGGCGCTGGTGGCGTCGCTCCTGTACTACTGGGTGCCCGACTCGCGCTGCGCGTTCCGCGAGGCGGAGAAGCTGCCGCCGGGGAGCTGGCTGCGGTGCCGGCCCGACGGCCGGGTGGAACGCGGCCGGTACTGGAACCTCCGGGACGTCGCCGCAGAGGGCCGGGAGCGCGCCCTCGCCGGTGAACAGCCGGACCTGGCCGCCGTCGTCGAGGAGTCCACCCGACGCCATCTGCTCTCCGACGTCCCCGTGGCGACCTTCCTCTCCGGCGGACTCGACTCCAGCTATCTGACCGCCCTCGCCGCCCGCCACCGGCCCGGGATCTCCGCCTACACCATCGGGTTCCGCGCCGAGGACGCCAAGTTCGAGGCCATGCCGGACGATCTGCGCTACGCCCGGGTGGTGGCCGAACGGTTCGGCGTCGATCTGCACGAGATCGAGATCGCCCCCCAGGTGCTCGACCTGCTGCCGCGGATGACGTACCACCTGGACGAGCCGATCGGCGACCCCGCCGCGATCAACACCTTCCTGATCTGCGAGGCCGCCCGGGAGGCCGGGGTCAAGGTGATGCTCTCGGGGATGGGCGCCGACGAACTCTTCGCCGGCTACCGCAAGCACCTCGCCAATCTGCTCGCGCTCCGCTACCAGCGCGTCCCGCGGCCGGTGCGGCGCGGCCTGTCGGCGGCCGTGGACCGGCTGCCGGTCGCCACGGCCCGCAGGGGATACCGGTCGGTGCGGTTCGCGAAGCGGTTCCTCTCCTTCGCCGATCTGCCGGAGGAGACCGCGTTCCGGCGCAGCTACACCATGTACGACCGGGCCGAGCTGCTCGCCCTGATCGACCCGGACCTGGCGGGGACCGTCGACGACGTCCTGACCGAACACGCGGATGTCTACCACGACAACGACCTCGACGACTTCGTCAACCGCATGTGCCTGGGCGACGCCCGGATGTTCCTGCCGGGCCTCAACCTCGCCTATACGGACCGGTCGAGCATGGCCGCGTCGACCGAGGTGCGGGTGCCGTATGTGGACGTCGAGGTGGTCAGGGCGGCTTTCGCCGTGCCCGGCGATCGCAAGATCGTCGGACGGCAGGGCAAGGCCGTCCTCAAGGAGGCGGCCGTCTCGGTCCTGCCCCGGGAGATCGTCTACCGGCCCAAGGGTCTGTTCAGCGCCCCGCTGCGGGCCTGGATGAGCCGGGATCTGGCCCCGCTCGTCCGTGAGGTGGTCAACGACGGTGTGCTCGTCCGCTCCGGCTTTCTGCGCCGTGACGCGCTGGCCCGGCTCGTCGCCGAGGACGCCGCCGGGCACCGGGACTACTCCAAGCATCTGTGGCATGTGCTGACCCTCGAGTACTGGTATCGCGGCGCGACCTCCGGCTCCGGCCGGAGCCAAGCGGCCTGACGGCGGAGAAATCAAGAGGAGCTCGGGTGAAACAGGTTGTGCAGAACTACAAGAGCGGCGAGCTGGCGCTGCTCGACGTCCCGGTGCCGGGGTGCAAGCCGGGGGGTGTGCTGGTCCGGAGCGCCTATTCGCTGATCTCCACCGGGACCGAGCTGATGAAGGTGTCCGAGGCCGGGATGTCGATGCTGGGCAAGGCCCGCTCCCGGCCGGACCAGGTGGCCAAGGTCATGCAGAGTGTGGCCGTCAACGGGGTGCCCGCCACGTACCGCAAGGTGATGGGGAAGCTGGACTCGTACACACCGCTGGGCTACTCCCTGTGCGGGGTGGTCGAACAGGTCGGGACCGGGATCGACGATGTGAAGGCCGGCGACCTGGTGGCCTGCGCGGGCAATGAGCACGCGCTGCACGCCGAGCTGAACTGGGTGCCGAGGAACCTCTACGCCCCGGTGCCCGACGGCCTCGCGCCCCGGCACGCGGCCTTCGGCACCGTCGGGGCGATCGCCATGCAGGGCGTCCGCCAGGGCGAGCCGCAGCTCGGCGAGGTGGCCCTGGTCATCGGCCTCGGACTGATCGGGCAGCTGGTGGCACAGCTCCTCACCGCTTCGGGTGTACGTGTCGTCGGCGCCGACCCCGACCCGGCGCGCTGTGAACTCGCCGTGGGCCTGGGCGCCGCGGCCTGCGGCGATCCCGCGTCGACGGCCGTCGAGAACGCCGTCGCCGAACTCACCGGCGGCCATGGCGTGGACCAGGTGTATCTGGCCGCGGGCGGCGGCAGCAACCAGCCCGTCGAGCTGGCCGCCCGGCTCTGCCGGGACCGCGGCCGGGTCGTCGACATCGGCAAGTGCCGTCTGGACCTGCCGTGGAACGCGTACTACGAGAAGGAACTGGACGTACGGTTCTCCCGCAGTTACGGCCCCGGGCGCTACGACCCGGAGTACGAGCTGGAGGGGCGCGACTACCCCATCGGCTACGTACGGTGGACCGAGCGCCGCAACCTGGCGTGCTTCCTCGACCTGGCCGCCCGCGGCCGGGTCGACGTGGAGCCCCTGATCTCGCACATCGCGGGCTTCGACGACGCCGTCGAGACGTACCGGAGCCTGAAGGACGGCGATCTGAAGGCCGTTGCCGTGCTGTTCCGCTACCCCGGACAGCGGGCGGAGGAGACCGGAACGCCGGCTCCTCCGACGGTGGCCGTGCCCGCGGTCCGCCGCGGCTCCTCCGGCGGTGGCCGGGCCCGGGGCGCCGACGCGCCGGTGCGTGTCGCGTTCGTCGGCGCGGGGAACTACGCGACGTCGATGCTGCTGCCGCAGCTCGCGCGGCGCGACGGCGTCGCGCTGTCGACGGTCGTCACCACGACGGCGCTCTCCGCGGCCAACGCGCGACGGAAGTTCGGCTTCGCCCACGCGACCACCGACCTCGACGCCGTACTCGGCGACAAGTCCGTCGACGCGGTGTTCGTGGTCACCCGGCACAGCTCGCACGCCGAACTGACCCGAAAGGCCCTCCTCGCGGGCAAGGCCGTATTCGTGGAGAAGCCGCTGGCGCTCACCGGGGACGAGCTGGCCGGGGTGCTCGCGGCGGTGGAGGAGTCCGGCAACGACCGGCTCCAGGTGGGGTTCAACCGCCGGTTCGCACCGCTGCTGCGGGAGGCCAAGGGGAAGTTCGGCGCCAGGACCGGTCCCGCGAGCCTGCGCTACCTCGTCAACGCGGGCCGGCTCCAGCACGGCAGCTGGTATCTCCGGCAGGACTCCGAGGGCTCGCGGTTCACCGGTGAGGGCGGACACTTCGTCGATACGGCGAGCTGGCTGCTCGACGCCGACCCGGTCTCCGTGTACGCGACCGGTACGCCCGGCACCGACGGCGGCGGCGACGTCCAGGTCGTCCTGCGCTACCCCGACGGGGCGACCGCCACCATCAGCTATGTCACCACCGGCGCGGCCGGCTTCCCCAAGGAGACACTGGACCTCGTCGCCGACGGCAAGGTGCTGCGGCTCGACGACTTCGTCCGGGCCTCGGTCCACGGCCCCGAGCGGTGGGTCAGCTCCCGGCTGCCCAAGGCCCGGGACAAGGGCCAGTCCGCCGAACTCGCCGCTTTCGTCAAGGCGGTGAGGACCGGCGGGCCGATGCCGGTAGCGCTGGAGTCGCTGGTCGCCACCACGGCGGCCACCCTCGCCGTACCGGCCGCCCTGGCCGCCGGAGTGCCGGTGACGCTGACGGGGGCGCCATGACCACGGGCACATCGGCCGGCTGGTATCTGCGGCGGCTCTCCCGGATGGGACCGCGGGAGGTCGCGGGACGGGTCGGCGACACCGTGCGCAGACGGCGGTGGCGGTCGGCACCGCCGGAAGGACCCCGCCCGGCCGGCGCCCGGTTCACCGCGGTACTGCCCGCGGGAACGCTCGCCTCGGTACCGCCGGACGCCGTGAAACGCCTCGTCGCCGAGGCGGACCGGCTGATGGCCGGGCACGCCGAGTACTTCGGGGTGGACCGCGACGACCTGGCCGACCCGGACTGGTCGTACGACCCGAAGACCGGGCGCCGGGCCCCGTCCTGCTACGCCTTCGACGTGCCGTACCGGAGTGAGGACGCGGTCGGGGACATCAAACAGATCTGGGAGCCGTCCCGGCACCAGTACCTCACCGTCCTCGCCGCCGCGTACGCGACCACCGGCGACGAGCGGTACGCCGAACGGGTCGCCGACCACCTGCGGTCCTGGTGGGCGGCGAACCCGCCCCTGCGCGGGGTGCACTGGATCAGCGGGATCGAGCTGGGGATCCGGCTGCTCTCCTGGGTGTGGATCCGCCGGCTGCTCGACGGCTGGCCGGGCGCGGCCGCGCTGTTCGAGGGCAACCCGGTGGCGCTCCGGCAGATCTGGCACCACCAGCGCTGGCTGGCCGCCTTCCCCAGCCGGGGCTCGTCGGCGAACAACCACATCGTCGCCGAGGCCGCCGGACAGTTCGCCGCGGCCTGCGCGTTCGGGTGGTTCCCCGCGTCGGCGCGCTGGCGGGCCGACGCGCTGCGGTCGCTGGAGCGGCATCTGCGGGGCAACACCTTCCCCTCCGGCCTCAACCGCGAGCTGGCGACCGAGTACCACGGACTCGTGCTGGAACTCGGCCTGGCCGCCGTCGCCGAGGCGGACACCGCCGATGTGCCGGTCCCCGACTCCGTCCGGCTGGTACTGCTGCGGATGACCGACGCGCTCGCGGCCGTCGTGGACAACCGGTTGCGGCCGCCGCGCCAGGGCGACGCGGACGACGGGCACGGCCTGATCGTGGACGGCGCGGACACCGACCGCTGGGCGTCGCTGCTGGCCACCGGGGACGCCGTGTTCGGCAGGCTCGCCTGGTGGCCGGCGGTGACCGGTACCGATGTACGCACCCCGCTGCTGGCCGCGCTCATCCGCCCCACGGCACCGGCCGCGACCCGTCCCGCGACCCGGCCCGCCCACTTCGCCGACGCGGGGATGACCATCCTGCGCGGCCCGGGGGAGATCTGGTGCCGCTGCGACGGCGGCCCGCACGGCTTCCTCTCCATCGCCGCGCACGCCCACGCGGACGCGCTGTCCGTGGAGGTCCGGCACGACGGGGTCGACGTACTCGCCGACCCGGGGACGTTCTGCTACCACGGGCAGCCCGAGTGGCGGCGGTACTTCCGGTCGACCATCGGCCACAACACCTTGCAGCTGGACGGCGGCGACCAGTCCGTCTCCGGCGGCCCGTTCCTGTGGACCCGGCACGCCCGCAGCCGAGTCCTGGCCGTCGCCGTCGCCGACGCCACCGACACGGCCGACGGGAGCACGGCCCGCTGGTGCGCCGAGCACCACGGCTACCAGGGCTCCGTCCACCGCCGCCGGGTCGAGCTGACCGCCGGGAGCCGGGAGCTGCGCCTGACCGACGAGGTACGGGGCCCGCGCCGGGCCGCGCGTCTGGCGTTCCATCTCGGTCCCGCGATCACCGCGCACCTGGTGGGAAACCGGGCCGAGCTCACCTGGACCCGGGACGGCGAGGACCGCTCGGCCGTCCTCGAACTGCCGGAGCGGCTCGACTGGCGGGCACATCGGGGTGAGACCGATCCACCGCTGGGCTGGTACTCCGCGGGCTTCGGACGCAAGGAACCCAGTACGACGCTGATCGGTACGGGCTTCGCCGACGGCGGCGCGCCGTCCGGCGAGTTCACCACCGTACTCAGGTTCGGGGGTTAGGGGACGCGTGCGGAACATCTGGCGCGACCGGGCGTTACCGGTGTCCGACCGGCGGAGCGCGGGCCGCGTTCTCCCTCCACGGGCCGGTGGTTGAGATGGACGAGGAGCCGCGGCGCGACGAGCGGACGGAAGGACCGGACCCGGCGGGCACCCGGCCCGTCGCCGCACCGCGCCCCGCCCGCCCGCCGAAGGCGGTCGCGATCGTCTGGGCGCTGCTGATCCTCAACACCCTCGGCTCGTCCGGGGCGAAACCCATCTTCCCGCTGCCCCGCACCCTCATCCAGATGGTCACCATGGGCGCGCTGGGCGCCGCGTTCGTCCTGGCGCTCGCCCTCAATCTCCGGCTGCGGATCCGGGCCAGCGCCTTCCTCTTCCTGCTCACCCTGCTGCTGGTGCCGAGCCTGGTCGCCAGCCTGCAACTGGAGTCCGGCTTCGGCGCGCTCTTCCGCTGTACCCGGCTGGCTCTCTTCACCGGCACGCTCTGGCTGCTGACCCGCTGGTGGGACGACGGCCTGACCTTCGTCAGATACCACATCCGGATCTACTTCACGGTGCTCGGATCCGTCGTCGGCGGCCTGCTCATCTCACCGGGCGCGGCCATGCCGGAGCTGTACGGCGGACGGCTGGTCGGCGCGTTGTGGCCGCTCACCCCGCCGCAGATCGGCCAGTACACCGCGGTGATCATCGGGCTGACCGTGCTGCTCGTCCTGGGCCGCAGGACCGACCGGGGCGGCGCGGCCGTGGTCATCGTGGCGTCGCTCGTCCTGCTCGCGCTCACCCACACCAGGACGGCCACCCTGGGCCTGATCATCGGGCTGACGCTGGCGATCGGCTCACTCGTCCTCACCAGCGCGGCCGCCCGTCGCTTCTTCACCTGGGCGGTGCTGTGCGCCGCGGTGGGCGCGGTGGTGTTCGCGTCCGCGCTGCGGAAGTGGTTTCTGCGCGGACAGAGCCAGGAGAACTTCACCAGCCTCACCGGCCGGGCCAATGTCTGGGACGCCCTGCTGGCGGCGCCCCGGTCGACCGGCGACAAGGTGTTCGGCACCGGCCTGAGCGACAAGTCGTTCGGCGGGCTGCCGATCGACAACAGCTGGCTGGCCGTCTACCACGAGCAGGGCCTGATCGGGGTCACCCTCGTCTCCGCGATCGTCCTCGTCCTCGGCGGTGTCGCGCTGCTGCGGCCGCCGTCCCTGCCGAGGGCCTGCGCGATCTTCCTGATCAGCTATGTCGCGCTCTCGTCGTACACCGAGGCCGGTCTCGGCGACGCCTCCGCCTATCTGCTGCATCTGACCCTGGCCGCCGCGCTGCTGGCGGCCCCCGCCGAGGCCACGCCCCTCTCCACGGCCGAGGTCCCCCGACGACGTATCCCGCCATGGGCCCGGGACCGGAGGTGAACTGACCATGCACGTCCTCGTGGTGCACAACCGCTACTCCTCGGCACAGCCGAGCGGGGAGAACCAGGTCGTCGATCAGGAGGTGGGGCTGCTGCGCGCGGCCGGCCACCGGGTCGACGTCTTCGAACGGCGCAGCGACGACATCGCGGCCCGGTCCCTGTGGGGCAAGGCGGCGGTACCGCTGCTGGTGCCGTGGAATCCGGGGGTACGGGCGGAGCTGGCGGCCCGGCTCCGCGCCGAGCGGCCCGACATCGTCCATCTCCACAACGTCTTCCCGCTCCTGTCGCCCGCGGTCCTCGCGGCGTGCGCCGACGCGGGGGTGCCCGCCGTCGCCACCCTGCACAACTACACCCAGGTCTGCCCGCCCGGCACGCTGAACCGGGACGGCGGGCTCTGCACCGAATGCGTCGGGACACGGACCGCGCTGCCCGCCGTCCGGCACGGCTGCTACCGGAACTCCCGGCTCGCGACGGTGCCGCTCGCCGTCAGCCTGTCGGTCAACCGGCGGCGGTGGTGGTCCGGCGTGGAGCGGTTCTTCTGTATCTCCGCGGCCCAGCGCGACGTCCTGGCACGGTCCGGTATGCCGACCGAGCGGCTGACGGTGAAGCACAACTTCGTGCCCGACCCGGGCGCCCGCCGCGTGGGCGACGGCGAGCATCTGCTCTTCCTGGGCCGCCTCTCGGAGAGCAAGGGCGTACGGCTGCTCATGGCCGCGTGGGACGAGCTGGCCGCCGGCGGCGGGGTGGGTGTGCCGCTGGTGCTCGCCGGCGCGGGCCCGATGGAGGGCGAGGTGACCGCCTGGGCGGCGGGCCGGGACGACGTACGGTACGCCGGCCTGTGGGATCCGGAGCAGTGCCGCCGGGCCGTCGGGCGCGCGGTCGCCGCGGTGGCGCCCGCGCGGGCCCCGGAGACCTTCGGGCTGGTGATCGCCGAAGCGATGGCGGCCGGCGTCCCGGCCGTCGCCGCGGGCCACGGCGCCTTCGTCGAACTCGTCGACGACGGGGTGACCGGGCTGCTGCACCAGCCGGGCGACGCCGCGTCACTCGCGTCGGCGCTGCGCCGGATCACGGCACGCCCGGACCGCAACCGGGCGATGGGCCGGGCGGCCCGGCGCCGCTACGAACGGGACTTCAGCCCGGCCGTCGGGCTGGAGCGCCTGATGGAGGGGTACCGCGCCGCGATCGCGGGGTGGTCCGGCGGCGGGCACGGCACGCCACCGGCAGGCAAGGGACACACGGGCTCGCGACGGGACACCCGCGCGGGCAGGGATGGGGGCAGTAGATGACGGAATGCCGACTCTGCGGCTCGGCGGCGCTGGCGAGCGTCGTCGACCTCGGGGCGACCCCGCCGTGCGAGAGCTTTCTCGCCGCGGACCAACTGGACCAGCCGGAGCCGGCGTACCCGCTGCATCTGCGGGTCTGCACCGACTGCTGGCTCGCGCAGATCCCGCCGCTGATCACCCCGGAGGAGACATTCACGCAGTACGCGTACTTCTCCTCCTACTCGACGTCCTGGGTGGAGCACGCGCGCGCGTACGTCTCCGGCGCCGTACAGCGGCTGGATCTCGGCCCCGACGCCTTTGTGGTCGAGGTCGCGAGCAACGACGGATATCTGCTGAAGCACCTGGTGGACCGTGAGATCCGCTGCCTCGGCATCGAGCCGTCGGTGAATGTCGGGGCCGCCGCGCGGGACGCGGGTGTGCCGACGCTCACCGCGTTCCTCGACCCGGCCACCGGCGCCGCCGTCCGGACCGAGCACGGCCCGGCGGACCTGGTCGTCGCCAACAATGTGTACGCGCACATCCCCGACGTGGTCGGGTTCACCCGGGGGCTGCGCGCCCTCGTCGCCGACGACGGCTGGGTCTCCATCGAGGTCCAGCATCTGCTCACCCTGATCGAGCAGAACCAGTACGACACGATCTACCACGAGCACTTCCAGTACTACACGGTCGCGTCCGCGATCCGGGCCCTGGCGAGCGGCGGACTCGCCCTCGTGGACGTCGAACTGCTGCCCACGCACGGCGGCTCCATCCGGCTGTGGGCCCGCCCGGCCGATGCGGCGGGCGAGCCGACCCCGCGGGTGGCCGACGCGCTGGCCCGGGAGAAGGCCGCCGGGCTGGAGGAACTCTCCGGGTACACCGAGTTCTCCGCCCGGGTGGCCAAGGTGCGCCGGGACCTGCTGCGGTTCCTCGTCGACGCGGCCGAACAGGGGAAGACGGTCGTCGGCTACGGCGCCCCCGGCAAGGGCAACACCCTGCTCAACCACTGCGGCATCCGGCCCGACCTGCTCCCGTACACCGTCGACCGCAACCCCTACAAGCACGGCAGATACACCCCGGGCACCCGCATCCCGATCCTGCCGCCCGAGCAGATCGGCACCGACCGGCCGGACTACGTACTCGTCCTCCCCTGGAATCTGCGGGCCGAGCTGGCCGAACAGCTGTCCTATGTGCACGGCTGGGGCGGCCGGCTGGTCTTTCCCATCCCGGAACTGAGCATTGTCGAGGTCGAACCGTCATGAAAGTCGTACTGTTCTGCGGTGGCTACGGGCTGCGTATGCGCAACGGAGCACCCGACGACATACCCAAGCCGATGGCGATGGTCGGCCCGCGACCGCTGATCTGGCACGTCATGCGCTACTACGCGCACTACGGGCACACGGAGTTCATCCTCTGCCTCGGCTACGGGGCCCACCACATCAAGAACTTCTTCCTCACCTACGAGGAGACGACGTCCAACGACTTCGTCCTGCACGGCGGGCGGACCGAGCTGCTCTCCACCGATATCGCCGGCTGGCGGATCACCTTCGTCCAGACCGGGATCGAGTCACCCATCGGGGAGCGGCTGCGCCGGGTTCGGCACCATCTGGACGGCGACGAGATGTTCCTCGCCAACTACGCCGATGTGCTCACCGACGCCCCGCTGCCGGAGATGATCGACCGTTTCGCCCGGCGCGACGCCGGCGCGTCGATGACGGTGGTGCCGCCGCAGTCCTCGTTCCACTGTGTGGACCTGGCCGAGGACGGCCTGGTGGGAGGCATCACCGCGGTGAGCGATATGCCGCTGTGGGAGAACGGCGGCTACTTCGTGCTCCGGCAGGAGATCTTCGACCACATCCCCGAGAACGGGGACCTGGTCGCCGACGGCTGCGCCCGGCTGGCCAAGCAGGGCCGGCTGGTGGCGTACCAGCACCGCGGCTTCTGGAAACCGACCGACACCGTGAAGGAGCGGGCCGCGCTCGACTCCGCCTACGCCCGGGGCGACCGCCCGTGGGCGGTCTGGGAACGGGACGGCGCGGAGACCTACCAGCACACCGGCACCGGCGGCGGTAGCGGCGGCGGCGGTGCCGGAACGAGGACCGGATGATCCGCCTCGGTGCCGGGCGCCTCGACCGGCTCGTCGCGGTGGGCGCCCACTGCGACGACATCGCCATCGGCGCCGGCGGCACCCTGCTGACGATCTGCCGTGCGCGGCCCGGTATCCGCGTCGACGCCCTGGTGCTCTCGGGCGGTGGCGGCGAGCGGGAGCGGGAGGAGCGGGCCGCGCTCGCCGCCTTCTGCCCGGGCGCCGACCTGCGGCCGACCGTACTCAAACTGCCGGACGGCCGGCTGCCCGCGCGGTGGGAGGAGGCCAAGAACGCGATCGAGGAGCTGCGCGAGCGGACGGAGCCGGATCTCGTCCTGGCCCCGCGCACCGACGACGCGCACCAGGACCACCGCGGCCTGGCGCGGCTGATGACCACCGCGTTCCGCGACCACCTGGTGCTCGGCTACGAGATCGTCAAATGGGACGGCGACCTCGGCCGCCCTTCGGCGTACCAGCCGCTGCCGCCGGAGACCGCCGAGGAGAAGGTACGGCTCCTCCAGGAGCACTACCCCTCACAACGGCACCGGCCCTGGTACGACCGGGAGGCGTTCCTCGGTCTCGCACGGATCCGCGGTATCGAATGCCACACGCGGTACGCCGAGGCGTTCACCGTCACCAAACTCACACTCGACCTGGGGGAATGAACCGTGCGCGTGCTGCTGACCGGACACCAAGGCTACCTGGGCACCGTGATGGCCCCGGTACTCGCCGCCGCCGGGCACGAGATCACCGGTCTCGACGCCGGCCTGTTCGCCGACTGCGTACTGGGCCCGCCGCCCGTCGACCCGGCGGGACACCGGGTGGACCTCCGCGACATCACGGCCGAACACCTGGCCGGGGTGGACGCCGTGATCCATCTGGCCGCGCTCTCCAACGACCCGCTGGGAGCGCTGGCGCCCGACCTCACCTACGACATCAACCACCACGCGTCCGTACGGCTCGCCCGGCTGGCCCGCGACGCCGGAGTACGGCGCTTCCTGTACGCGTCGACCTGCTCGGTCTACGGTGCCGCGGGCGGTGACGACCTGGTGAACGAGGACGCCCCGCTGCGCCCGGTGACCCCGTACGCCGAGTCCAAGGTACGGGTGGAGGACGATCTGCGCGCCCTGGCCGACGACGACTTCAGCCCGGTGTTCCTGCGCAACGCCACCGCCTTCGGCTACTCGCCCCGGCTCCGCGCCGATATCGTGCTGAACAACCTGGTGGGCCACGCGCTCCTCTCCGGCGAGGTGCTGGTGCTCTCCGACGGCACCCCCTGGCGCCCGCTGGTGCACGCCGCCGATATCGCGCGGGCCTTCACCGCCGCGCTGACCGCGCCGCGGGAGGCCGTCCACGACCGGGCGTTCAACATCGGCAGTGAGACCAACAACGTCACCGTCGCCGAGATCGCCGGACAGGTCGCCGAGGCGGTGACCGGCTCCCGGGTGGTGATCACCGGCGAGACCGGCGCCGATCCGCGGTCGTACCGGGTGGACTTCGCCCGGTTCCGCGCCGCGATACCCGGCTTCGACTGCGAGTGGACGGTGAAGCAGGGCGCGCTCGAACTCGCCGACGCCTACCGGAAACACGGGCTGACCCGGGAGGACTTCGAGCGGCGCTTCACCCGGCTCGCCGTACTGCGCGCCGCGTCGGACGCCGGTGCCGTCGACGACACCCTCCGGTGGCGCCGGTGACCGGGGCCGGCGACCGGATGCACGCCCTGGTGGAGCGGCTCTACCCGCTCTGCCGGAGCATCACGGGCGACGGGGTGCGCGCCACCCTGGACATCGTGGGCGAGTACCTTCCGCTCCAGGTGCACGAGGTACCCACCGGGACCCGGGTACTGGACTGGACCGTGCCGCAGGAGTGGAACATCCGGGACGCGTACATCGCCGACGCCACCGGCCGCCGCGTCGTCGACTTCGCCGCGTCCAGCCTGCACGTCCTCGGCTACAGCGTGCCCGTGTCGGCCACCATGCCGCTGGCCGAACTGCGGGAACACCTGTACACCCTGCCGGACCACCCGGGCTGGGTGCCGTACCGCACCAGCTACTATCAGCCGCGATGGGGGTTCTGCCTGGCCCAGGAGGTCCTGGACGCGCTGCCGGACGGCGACTACGAGGTCCGTATCGACTCCACCCTCGCGGACGGCCATCTCACCTACGCCGAGTACGTGGTCCCCGGACAGGTCCCCGACGAGGTGATCGTCTCCTGCCATGTCTGCCACCCGTCCCTGGCCAACGACAACCTGGCCGGTATCGCCGTGGCGGTGTTCCTGGCCCGGGCGCTGGCGGCGGAGACCCCGTACTACACCTACCGGTTCCTCTTCGCCCCCGGCACCATCGGCGCGATCACCTGGCTCGCCCGTAACGCGGAACGCGTGGAACGGGTCGCACACGGGCTGGTGCTGGCCTGCGCCGGTGACCGGGGCCGGCTGACGTACAAGCGGAGCAGACGCGGGGACGCGGAGATCGACCGGGTGATGCGATACGTCCTCACCACGTCGGAACGTCCGCACCAGATCAACGAGTTCACTCCCTACGGCTACGACGAGCGGCAGTTCTGCTCGCCCGGCTTCGACCTCGGTGTGGGCTCCCTCAGCCGTACCCCGTACGCCGGCTACCCCGAATACCACACCTCGGCGGACAATCCGGACTTCGTCCTCCCGGAGAAGCTGGCGGACACCCTCGCCGTCTGCCGCGAGGCGTTCGCCGTGCTGGACCGCAACCGGCGGTATCTCAACCTCAGCCCCTACGGCGAACCCCAGCTGGGCCGACGCGGGTTGTACGACGCGCTCGGCGGCCGCAGCGACGCGAAGGAGGCCCAGATGGCGATGCTCTGGGTGCTCAGCCTCTCCGACGGCGAGCACGATCTGCTGGAGGTCGCCGAGCGGTCCGGGCTGCCGTTCGACACCGTCGCCGACGCGGCCGACGCCCTGGGCGCCGCCGGGCTGATCAAGGCATGACACCGATGGCCACCGGGAAGCGGAAGACGACCTCGGCGGACCGGGCCGGACCCACCGGACCCACCGGACCCGCCCGGCCCGCCGCCGGGCGGGCCCTGGCGGGACGGCTCTCCTGGGGACTGGCCGACCAGGCGGTCTGCAGCATGACCAACTTCGCGGTGGGCATCTATGTCGCCCGGTCGCTGGGGCTGGCCGCGTTCGGCGTGTTCAGCCTGGCCTGGGTGACCTACGGGGTCATGCTCGGCGTCTCCCGCGGGCTGGCCACCGACCCGCTCGTGGTGCGCTTCAGCGGTGTGCCGGAGGCGTCCTGGCGGGCGGCGGCGGCCCGGTCGTCCGGTACCGCGCTCGCCGTCGGGGCCGTGGTCGGCGCGGTGTGCCTGGCCGCCGGTCTCAGTGTCGGCGGCGATCTGGGGCTCGCGTTCGCCTGCCTGGGCGTCGTGCTGCCGGGCCTGCTGCTCCAGGACGCCTGGCGGTACTCGTTCTTCGCCGCCGGTACGGGGCGGAAGGCGTTCGCCAACGACCTCCTGGGGGCCGTCGCGCTCGTCCCCGCCATGGTGGTGGCCGCCCGCGTGGGCAGTGTGGCCGCGTTCGTCATCGCCTGGGGCGCGGCCGCCGCGGTGGCCGCCGGATACGGCTGCCTCCAGTCCGGCATCCGGCCCCGGGTGACCGGCGCGCGCGACTGGCTCCGCGCCCACCGCGACCTCGGCTACCGGTATCTGGTCGAGAACGCCGGCATCAGCGGCGCGGCCCAACTGCGCGCGTACGGGCTCGGCGCCATCGTCGGGGTCGGCGCCGTCGGTGTGATCCGCGGCGCCGAACTGCTGCTCGGGCCCTTCCTCGCGGTGCTGATGGGGCTGTCGCTGGTCACCGTCCCGGAGGCGGCACGGGTCCTGCGGCAGGCCCCGCACCGGCTCCGCTCGTTCTGCCTCCTGCTCGGCGCCGGGCAGGCCGCCGCCGCGCTGCTCTGGGGCGGGGCGCTGCTGCTGGTGCCGGACCGGTTCGGCACCTTCGTACTCGGCGGCGTCTGGCATCCCGCGTCGGAGCTCATCGTGCCCGCCACGCTCGGTGTCGTGGGCGCGAGCCTCGGCACCGGCGCAGCGGCCGGGCTGCGGGCCCTCGCCGCGGCCCGGCGCAGCCTGCGCAGCCAACTCTTCGCCTCTGTCTGCTACGTCGGCGGTGGGCTCGGCGGAGCGGCCGCCGCCGGCACGGCCGGCTCGGCCTGGGGCGTGGCCGCCGCGACCGTCACCGGCTCGGCCGTGTGGTGGCTGCATCTGCGGTCCGCCCTGCGCGAGCGCCACCAGGAACCCATCCGTGAAGTGAGGACCTCATGACCGCCCGACCCCGGCTGAGCATCGGCCTGCCCGTGTACAACGGCGAGGAGTACCTCGCCGAGTCGTTCGACGCCCTCCTCGGGCAGACCTACGAGGAGTACGAGCTGGTCGTCTCCGACAACGCGTCGACCGACGGCACCCAGGACATCTGCCGCCGGTACGCCGCGCGGGACCCGCGTATCCGCTACATCCGGCTGCCCCGCAACATCGGTGCCGCGCCCAACCACAACTATGTGTTCACCGAGTGCCGCGGCGAGCTGTTCAAATGGGCGTCGCACGACGACCTGTACGCCCGCGACCTGCTGCGGCGCTGCGTGGAGGCGCTGGACGAACGGCCGGACGTCGTCCTCGCCCACGCCGACCAGGCCGTCATCGACGGCGAAGGCCGGGTGAAGGTCCCGTACGCGTACGGGCTCGCCACCGGCTCACCGCACGCGCCGGAACGCTTCCGCAGCATGCTGTTCGAGCCCGGCGGCGACGACTTCTACGGTGTGATCCGGGCCGATGTGCTGCGCCGGGTGAAGCCGCACGACAGCTACCACCACGCGGACCGCACCTTCGTCACCGAGATCGGCCTGCACGGGCCCTTCCACCAGGTTCCCGAGCTGCTGTACTTCCGCCGCGACCATCCCACCCGCGCCGAGCGGGCCAACCCCTCCAAGCGCTCCCGGTGCGTCAATCTGGACCCGCGCCGGGCGGGCCCGCTGCACCCGACGCCCCGGCTGCTCGCCGAATACGTCTGGGGCTTCGTCGCCGCGATCCGGCGGGCGCCGCTCTCCCCGGCCGACCGGCGCGCGTGCTACCGCCATCTGGCCGCCTGGATGGCCAGCCGGGCCAGGCCGGGCGCCGGTGAGCGGGTCGAGGACCGCGCCCCGGCCGACCCGGACCGGCTCACCGTCTCCGTCGACGCCCTCGTCGCCGGCCGGGAAGGCAGGCGGATATGAAGCCCGGAGACGGAACGCCGGTACGGGTCGGGGTGTTCGGACTGCTCGGCTCCGGCAACCTCGGCAACGACGGATCGCTCGAAGCCGTACTCGGCTACCTCCGCGCCGAGCACCCGGCGGCGGTGGTGGACGCGCTCTGCGGCGGACCCGGGGTCGTCACGGCCCGGTACGGGATCCCCGCGACCCGGCTGCACTGGTACCGGGGCGAGTACCGGACCGCGTCGCGCGCGGGCGCGATCGCCGGAAAGGGCCTCGGCAAACTCGTCGACGTCTTCCGCACCGCCGCCTGGGTGCGCGGGCACGACGTGGTGATCGTGCCGGGCATGGGCGTCCTGGAAGCCACCCTGCCGCTGCGGCCCTGGGGCTTCCCGTACGCGCTGTTCCTGCTCGCCGCCACCGGCCGGCTCTGCGGCACCCGGGTTGCTCTGGTCGGGGTCGGCGCGGCCCCGATCCGCCGCCGCTCGACCCGGGCCCTGGTGCGCTGGTCGGCGCGGCTCGCCGCCTACCGGTCGTACCGGGACACGCTGTCCCGCGACGCGATGCGGGCGATGGGCGTGGACACCGCGCGCGACGAGGTCTACCCCGACCTCGCCTTCGCCCTGCCGGCCCCGGACTCGGAGCCGACACCGGAACCGAACGGGCCCGGCGGGTCAACAGGCGTGCCGCGCCCGGTCTGCGTCGGTGTCATGGCCTTCCACGGCGACGACGACGACCGCGCCAGGGCCGACGAGATCCACCGGCGCTACCTGGAGGGGACGACCCGCTTCGTCCGCGCGCTGGCCGACGACGGCAGACCGGTCCGGCTGCTCACCGGCGACGCGTGCGACGCGCCGGTGGTCGCCGCGATCCTCGACGCGGTGGACTCACCGCTGGTCACCGCCGCCGAGACGGCGTCGCTCGCCGACCTCATGCGGGAGACGGCTGCCGCCGACGCCGTGGTGGCGACCCGTTACCACAACCTGGTCTGCGCGCTGAGGGTCTGTACGCCGACGCTCGCCCTCAGCTACGCGGCGAAGAGCGATGCGCTCATGGCCCGGATGGGCCTCGACGCGTACCGCCACCCGGCCCGCGAGGTCGACGCCGACCGGCTGCTCGCACAGTTCCGGGACCTGGAACGGAGCGCGGCCGAGCTGCGAAGGACCCTCACCGAACGGAACCTGGTCACCGCCCGGCTCCTGGCGCACCAGTTCACCGCCCTGACCGCGGCCCTCTTCCCGGCGTCCCCGGCGACCGGCCGCACTCACGACACTCACGACACCCACGCCCTGCGGGAGGCTTCATGAAGGCGACCGGAATCCCGGAGATCGCCGGCGCGTATCTGTTCGAACCGGTCAGGTACGCCGACGAACGCGGCTTCTTCTGCCGTACGTTCGACGCCGACGTGGTCCGCTCGGTGGGCCTCGACCCGGACGCCTTCGTCCAGGACAGTGTGTCCCGCTCGGCCCTGGGAGTGCTGCGCGGCCTGCATCTGCGCTCCGGCGCAGGCGAGGCCAAACTGGTGCGGTGCTCGTACGGCCGGATCTTCGACGTCTTCGTCGACCTGCGGGCGGACTCGCCGACCTACCTCAACCGGGCCGTCTTCGAACTGTCCGGCGAGACGCAGTCGACGCTCTACATCCCGGCGGGGTGCGCGCACGGCTTCCAGACGCTGACCGACACCGCCGACGTCTCGTACCGGATCGACCGCCCGCACGATCCGGCCGAGGACGTGACGATCGCCCACGACGATCCGGAGCTGGCCATTCCGTGGCCGCTGCCGGTCGCGTCGATGTCCCGGCGGGACCGGGAGGCGCCCGGACTCGCCCGGGTCCTGAAGGAACGAGAGAGCTGAGGCCGGCATGGACCCCGAAGAGTTCCTGCTGCCCCGGTCGCGGCTGGCGAACGAGCGCCTGCACGCCGTGATCCCCGGTGGCGCGCACACCTACGCCAAGGGCGACGACCAGTATCCCGAGAACCTGGCCCCGGTCATCAGCCACGGCCGCGGTGCCCATGTGTGGGACGTCGACGGCAACCGCTATATCGAGTACGGCTCCGGCCTGCGGTCGGTCAGCCTCGGCCACGCCCATCCACGGGTGGTCGAGGCGGTGCGCCGGGAGCTCGACCGCGGCAGCAACTTCGTCCGGCCGTCCATCCTGGAAGCCGAAGCCGCGGAACGCTTCCTGGCCACCGTACCGACCGCCGACATGGTGAAGTTCGCGAAGAACGGCTCCGACGCCACCAGCGCCGCGGTACGCCTCGCCCGCGCCGTCACCGGACGCCCGCGGGTGGCCGTCTGCGGCGACCATCCGTTCTTCTCCGTCGACGACTGGTTCATCGGCACCACACCGATGTCCGCCGGCATTCCGGCCGCGTCCACCGAGCTGACCGTGGCGTTCCCCTACGGTGACCTGGCCGCCACGGAGGAGCTGCTCACCCGGTACCGGGACGAGGTTGCCTGTCTCATTCTCGAACCGGCCACCCACACCGAGCCCCCGGCCGGGTATCTCGTGGGCCTGCGCGAACTGGCCGACCGGCACGGCTGCGTCCTGGTCTTCGACGAGATGATCACCGGTTTCCGCTGGTCCGAGGCGGGCGCCCAGGGCCTCTACGGTGTCGTCCCCGACCTCTCCACGTTCGGCAAGGCGCTGGGCAACGGGTTCGCCGTCGCCGCGCTCGCCGGGCGCCGCGAGCTGATGGAACGCGGCGGACTGCGCCACTCCGGCGACCGGGTGTTCCTGCTGTCCACCACGAACGGCGCGGAGACCCACTCCCTGGCCGCCGCGATGGCCGTGCTCGCCACCTACACCGAGGAAGGTGTCACCGCACGGCTGCACGCCCTCGGCGAGCGGCTGGCCGCCGGAGTCCGCGACGCCGCCGCCAGTATGGGCGTCGGCGACCACATCGTCGTCCGGGGCCGGGCCAGCAACCTGGTCTTCGCCACCCTCGACGGGAACGGGCGGCCGTCGCAGGAGTACCGCACCCTGTTCCTGCGCCGGCTCATCGCGGGCGGGGTGCTCGCCCCGTCGTTCGTCGTCAGCAGCGCGCTCGACGACGCCGACATCGACCGCACCGTCGACACGGTGGCCCAGGCATGCGCGGTGTACCGGAAGGCCCTGGACGCGGCCGACCCCACCCCGTGGCTGGCCGGGCGAGCGGTGAAACCCGTGTTCCGCCGCCGGGCATGACCCGGCGTCAGCAGATCGTCGCGCGGCCGGACACGATGTCAGCGGCGCGCCCGGCGAGCGGCGTCGGCCGTCCGGTCGACCAGCCACGCGGTCGCCGGGACCACCGCCGTCGCCGTGCCCCAGCCGCCGATGACATCGGTCGGGTAGTGCGCGCTCAGGGCGACCTGGGCCCAGCCCATGACGGCACCGGCGACCAGCGCGGCGGCGAGCACGAGCGAGAGGCCGGCCGCCCTGCCGAGGCCGAGCCGCCCGGCCGCGAACAGCGCCACCATGAGGGCGAACGCGGTGAGGAAGGCGGTATGGCCGCTCGGATAGGACAGATGCCCGTCGTTGATGGTGCGCTCCACCAGGGGCTTGAGCAGCTTCGTCGTCCCCACGGTCAGTACGGATCCGGCCACGACGAGGACCGCCGCGCGCGGCAGCCGCAGCAGCAGGCAGCCCGTCACCGCGGCCACGAGCAGCGCCGCGGCTCCGGCGGGCTCGCCCAGGAAGTCCGTGGCCAGGGCGGCGTACCGCCACGGCGGCCGTACCCCGTCCACCGCCGGCCGGGGCCAGGCGTCGAGCCCGCCGGGCCCGCTGTGGCCCGCGTACAGGACGCCGAGCCCGGCGACCATCAGCGCGGCGAGGGCCGCGACCAGCCCGAGCGGCGCGCGCAGCGACGGGGGCAGTACCGGAGCCGCCGGCCGGTCGTTCACCGGCCCTTCGCGTCCGGTCGATCCGCGGTGGCCCGCCGTGCCGATGCGATGCACTCGCCCTCCCGTGGGGCCGATGGCGCCATGTCGCGTACGACCGCGGCGATATCGCCGTCTTCGCATCAGTCCGCGCTACGGGCGCCGAACTCGTTTTTCTTCCGGACGACGTGGTGACAGGCGTCGGAAGAAGTCTCCGGCTTGCCACCCTAGCCAACAATCGGCCGTGGCGAACCGCTGTCGGAAAGTCCGCACCGCGCCCCCTATGGGCGGATCGGTATTCGGCCGTATCGGAAAGGCGGATTTCGGACGTGGAATCCCCTGTGATGGACCGGTTCTCGACAGCCGTACGGCGAATTCGCCGTCCCGCTGCGCCTGCGCGCCCGCGATCCTATGCTGGCTCCGATGGCGCAGATGACCTGGGGGGTCGTACTTCATGACGGCAGCAGGCAGCAGAACATCCGCACTGAAGTCGGGGGCCAAGCGGCTCCTGGGACGTACCGGATTCGACATCGTGCGCAGCGCCAACAATCTGCGCGGAATCGACGACTTCATTCCGTTCGAACCGACGATGCGGGCCGCGCGGGCGGCCGGACTGTCGGTCGGTGACTACATCGACGAGGTGATGAACGGGACACCCGGCGCCACCCAGTCGACGGTCGACGAACTCGGTGCTCTCGGTGTCTTCGCCGCCGATCCGAAAACGGTGCTGGAGATCGGCCCCGGGTCCGGACGGTATCTGGAGAAGACACTCAAGGAGTGTTCACCGAGCCGCTACGAGATCTATGAGACGGCGGACCCCTGGTCCGACTATCTGGTGGAGACCTTCGGTGTCGTCGCCCTGCCGACCGCGGGGTCCAGTCTCGCCCCGACACCCGACGGCAGTATCGACCTCGTACAGGCCCACAAGGTCTTCAACACCGTGACGTTCCTCTTCGCCGTCCGCTACTTCTACGAGATGGCACGCGTCACGCGACCCGGTGGCCGGATCGTCTTCGACGTCATGACGGAGACCTGCCTGGACCCGGCCACGATCGGTGTCTGGGCGACCGAGGGCGGCGCGGGACACGGCTCCTTCCCCGCCGCCATGCCCCGCCGGGCCTGCGTCGACCTCTTCGCGACCCTCGGCTGCACCCTGCGAGCCGGCTTCCTGGCGCCCCTGGGCGTCGGTTCCACAGAGGTGCTCGTCTTCGAGAAAGAGGCCTAGGGCGTTTCTCTCGGATCATCTGATCGTTGGTTGATGTGTGTCGTTGACTGACGCGCAGTGGGCGCGGATCGAGCCGTTGCTGCCGGACCGG
>NZ_JBHYZV010000046.1:0-62159 GCF_042753905.1 Streptomyces sp. NPDC059248
GTGCGGGCCCGCGCGGCTCAGGTGTCGATACCCAGGCGGGCGCCGACGGCGGCCGGGACGGGGAAGGCCCGTTCCGGCGGCAGGAGCCGTCCCGCCTGGGCGGTGCGGCCCGCGCGGACGAGTTCGTCGATCCGGCGGACCCGGGGCGTGATGTCGGTGATGTCGGTGACCCACTCGTCGGCGTAGGAGCGGATCAGGGTACGGCCGATTCCGACCTGGATGCTGTAGTGGTTCAGGGCCGCGCCCCGCAGGGACCGTTCGGGATCCCACTGGACATGGACCGGCGCCGCGGCGAGCGCCGTCGGGTCGCCGGTCGTCAGGGCGGCGCTGCCGAGCGCCTCGGTCCAGCCCTCGCGGGTGACGCGTACCGCGAGTATCCGGGTCTGGCCGGCCTTGCGGCCCCAGTTGCTGCGGTGCATCAGCCACAGGAACGACGGCTTGATCCAGGTCATCCGGGTGAAGGAGAAGGGCGCCGTGAAGCGCCCAGCGCGCAGGGCGGCGTCGGCGACGGCGGGCGCGTACGCCTGGTAGACGACGATCGTCCGCTCGTCGTAGTCGGCTCGGACGCTGTACAGCGATGTCATACGGACACGCTGTCATCGGACCGCCGGGGCGGGCGAACGGTTTTCCCCCCGCGAGCCGGGCCGACCGGCGCCCGGCGGGGCCCGTGTGCCGGGGGGCCGGGAGCCGGGGGGCCTCAGTCGCGCGACACGACCCGGGTGAACGGGCCCGGGACGGCCGTCACCTCCTCCCAGGTGCCCTGCTGGACGACGCGGCCGCCGGCCAGGACGGCGATCAGGTCGGCGTGCCGGATGGTCGCCGGACGGTGCGCGATCAGCAGGGTCGTGCACCGGGGCAGGGCCGCGACGATCTCCGCGTCGCCGACGCCGTCGAGTTGGGCGGTGGTCTCGTCGAGTACCAGGACCCTCGGCCGGGTGAGCAGGGCGCGGGCCAGGGCGACCCGGGCCCGCTGTCCGCCGGAGAGGGTGGTGCCCCGCTCGCCGACCAGAGTGCCGTAGCCGTCGGGCAGCCCCGCGGCCACCCGGTCGACCCCGGTGGCGCGGGCGACGTCCCGGACCGCCCGGTCGTCCGCTTCGGGGGCGGCCAGCCGGAGGTTCTCCATCAGGGTGCCGTGGAAGAGGGGGGTGTCCTGGCCGACGACGGCGACGGTACGCCGCAGTTCGGTGTCGGCCACGTCCCTCAGGTCCACGGCGGTGCCGTCGGCGCCGACGAGTTCGACACGTCCGGCGGCCGGGTCCCAGTAGCGGGCCAGCAGATGGGCGCAGGTCGACTTGCCGGCGCCGGAGGCCCCGGTCAGCGCCAGGCGTGTCCCGGCGGGCACCCGCAGGTCGACGCCGGTGAGGACGGGGCGGGTGCCGTAGTCGGCGTGGACGGCGTGGAACCGTACCGTCAACGGCCCTTCGGGGACGGGGCGCGGCTCGCGGGGCGGCGGGGCGAGCGCGGGAGCCCGGACGGCGGCGCCCACCCGGGCGGCGGCGGCCCGCAGACCGCTCGCCTGCCCGGCCGCGGCGGTCGCGTCGGCGACGGGCGCGAGGGTGCCGAGGGCGAGCGCGAGGGCGGCCGGGGCCCAGGCGCCGGTGATCCCGTATCCGGCGACGGCGGCGACGCCCACGAGCGCGGCCGTCACCAGCAGATCGCGGGCCGCCGCCGCCCTGGCCTCCCACGACTGCTCCGCGAGCTGGGCGCGGCCCAGGTCGCGGCCGTCGGCCCGCAGTCGTTCCCGGCCGCTTTCGAGGGCGCCGAAGGCGAGGAGTTCGCGCAGCCCGTCGACGGTCTCGACCGTACGCGCCGAGAGGCGGGCCGCCGCGCGCCGGGTCACGGCGGCCCGGCGGGTCCTGGCCCGGCCGTCGAGCAGCGGCAGCAGGACCAGCAGCGCGGCGGCGGCGAGCACCGGCGGAAGGAGTCCCGGTTCCACGGCCCCGAGCGCCACCGCCCCCGTACCGAACACGGCGCTGGAGGCGGCGAGTTGGGCCACGGCGTGGGCGTAGAAGAACTCCAGCGCCTCGACGTCCGCGAGGGCGGCGGAGGCGAGATCGCCGCTGTCGCGGCCCCCGACGCGCGCGGGCGCGCTGCGGGCGAGCCCGTCGAAGACCCGGATCCGCAGTTCGGCCAGGACCCGGTAGGCGAGGTCGTGCGAGAGGTCCATCTCCCACCAGGTGACGACCGCCCGTACGGCGACGAGGGCGACGAGCGCCGCGATCACGGCGGGCCCCGGCGCGGTGCCGTGGACGACGGCCGCGCCGGTGGTGTGGGCGGCGAGGACGACGAGCGCCACGAGCGCCGTCTGGGAGAGCAGGGCCGCGACGAACGTCTTGACCGTGGTGCCCCGGTGGGCGAGCAGTACGGGCAACAAGGCGCGCAAGGCTCCGCGCCCGGGGACGTCGCCCCCGGCGCCGCCGTCGGTGAGCGGGGCGCCGTCGGTGAGCGGGGCGCCGTCGGTGAGCGGGGGGTCGTCGGCGCCGGGTGCGGGTGCCGCGCCGAAGTGCGGTCCTTCCGTGGTGGATGTCATACCGCGAGCCCTCCCGCCGACGCCCCGGCGGCCGTGGTGACCGTCGCTGTCGCTGTCGCTGTCACGAGGCGGGCGTAGAGGCCGCCCTCCGCCATCAGGGTGTCGTGGTCGCCGATCGCGTCGACCCGGCCGCCGTCGAGGACGACGACGCGGTCCGCGTCCCGTACCGACGCCAGCCGGTGGGCGACGACCAGCCGGGTCCGCCCGTCGGCGGCCCGCGTCAGGGCGCGGACGATCGCGGCCTCGGCCCGTTCGTCCACGGCGCTCGTCGCCTCGTCGAGTACGAGGACGGGCGCGTCGGCCAGGAGCGCCCTGGCCAGGGCCACGCGTTGGCGCTGTCCGCCGGAGAGGGCGGCGCCGCGTTCGCCGACGGGGGTCGCGTAGCCGTCGGGCAGGGCGAGGATCTCGTCGTGGATCCCCGCCACCCGCGCGGCGTCCCGCAGTTCGGCGTCGGTGGCGTCGGGGCGGGCCAGCCGCAGATTGGCCGCGACGGAGGCCGGGAAGAGGTAGGTCTCCTGGGAGACGACGGCGACCCCCCGGCGCAGCGCCGCGAGGGTGTACGCGCCGACGGGTTCGCCGTCGGCGAGTATCCGGCCGCGCGTGGGGTCGGCGTATCGCAGCAGCAGTCCGACGAGGGTCGTCTTGCCCGCGCCCGACGGCCCGACGACCGCGGTGGTGCGACCGGCGGGCGCGGTGAAGGTGACTCCTCGGAGGGCCGGGCTCCCGGCGCCTGGGTGGGTGAAGTGGACGTCGTCGAACCGGATCTCGGGAGCGGCGGCCCACGGCCGGGCGCGGGTGCCGGTGTCGGGTACGCCGCCCGGGGCGGTCCGCAGCCGGGCGATGCCGTCGGCGGCGGAGACCCCGAGGTATCCGGCGTGCCACTCGCGGGCCAGGTCGCGGACGGGCCGGAAGCATTCGGAGGCCAGCATCAGCAGCAGATATGTGCCGGTCGCGGTGGTCGTCCCGGACGTGGCGGACCAGCAGGCGACGAGGACGGCGGCCACCGTACCGCCCTGGACGGCCAGATCGGTGACGCCGGTGTCGACGAGGGAGACGCGGAGTTTGGCGACGGTGGCCCGGTGCAGCCGGTCGGAGTGCGCGGCGAGCCGGGCGCGGGTGCGTCCCGCGGCCCCGGCGGACCGGAGGGCGGCCATGCCCTGGAGGGCTTCCAGATAGTCGGCGGCCAGGGCCTCGTACGCGCCCCAGTGCTGCTTGCCGCGCCGTTCCAGCAGCCGGTCCCACCAGCGGGGGGCGAGCAGGGCGACGACGAGGGCGGGGGCGAGGACCGCGACGGCGACGGGCCGGACGGCGCCCACGGCGGCCAGCGTCAGCGGCGGCAGGGCGCAGGTGACGGCGAGTTGGGGCAGATAGCGCGAGACGTACGCGTCGGCGCCCTCGATGCCGTCCACGATGACGGCGCGCAGCGCCCCGGCCCGCTGGTGGCCGTCGCGGCCGGGGCCGGTGCCGGGGCCGGTGCCGCCCAGCCGGATCAGGAGTTCGTCGCGGAGCCGGACCCGTACGGCCGCGCCCGCGGTCACGGCGGCCCGCCGCTGCCGGACGGTGAGCAGGGCGCGGAGCAGGGCGGCGGCTCCGACACCCGCGAGGAGGGCGGGCAGGGGCCCGGTGTCGCCGCGCGCGGCGGCGGCGAGCGCGACCGCGAGCAGGGCGGCCTGGGCGAGTTGGGTCAGGGCGACGGCGGCGAGGAGCACGGTGGCGCGGGCTAGGGGGCGGCGCGCGGTGCGGGCGGCGCGCAGGAGTTCGGGATGGAGCATCATGCGGGTGCGTTCTCCTTGACTGGGGAAGCCGGTGACGTGGTTCGGTCGGGGCCGGTGGCGTACGGGTGCGGTGGGTGTGGCGGGTGTGACCGGTGTTTAGGTGGCGCGTCGGCTCCCGGGCGCGGTGCCGAAGGCCAGGCCGTGGACGATCCACCGCTGCCCGGCGGGTCCGCCGAGCGCCGCGCCGAGGTCGGCGCGCTGCCAGGCGCCGACGGGTCTGGCGGGCAGCCCGAGGGCGGTGGCCGCGAGATGGGCGTGGCCGATCCCGTATCCGGCACGCAGGTGGTCGCTCCGGATCCGGGCGGGTCCCGCGCCGGTGGGGCAGCCGACGGCGAGCAGGACGGCTCCGGTACGGGCGATCCACGCCTGCCCCGCCGCCCAGCGGGCGAGGGTGTCGAGTACCGGCCCGGTGGCCTCGGTGCGCAGGCCGTCGGCGTCGTGGGTGAGCAGGGCAGGCCGGGGTCCGCCGACGGCCAGCCACCAGTCGGGACCGCCGGGCGCGGCCGACCGGGCGGCGGCCAGCACCCGTCGCGCGAGCGCGTCGGGGGGCGGTCCGGCGGCGGCGAGTACGTCCGGCGGGGCGCTTCGCCGCGCGGCGATGACGTCGCGTGCGGCCCTGCGGTGCGCGGTGTACCAGGTACCGGCCGGAGGCCCGGACGACGCCAGGAGGCGCAGGATCCGCCGGGCGTCGGCGATGTCCGGGTGCGGGGCGGGGGCGCGTTCGCCGGACGGCGGTGCTACGGCTCCGGCCCGGTCCCCCAAGTGCCCTTCGGGGGTGAGGCGGACGGCCGCCAGCGGTATCCCGCCGGAGCCGGGGCCCGTGCGGGCGGGCCGGGGCAGGGTGCCGGGCGCCGGGTCGAGGCAGTAGCCGTACGCGCCCGCGGCGACGAGCGCGGCGACGGTGTGTCCGGTGTCCAGCAGGGTCAGCGGCCAGGCCCGGTGCCGGTAGTGGGCGACGGTCCGTTCGGGTGCCACTCCGAGGACGGCGAAGGCGCCGTGCGGCGGGGGCCCGGTCAGGGGCCCGACGGGGTGCAGCCGGTGGGTGTCCGGTTCGTACGCGTAGTGCCCGGCGGGCAGTCCGGCGCCGGTTCCGGCCAGCAGCCGTACGGAGACGGGGTGCAGCGCCCCGGCCGAAGCGGCGGGCCGCAGCCGCCCGCCCGCGACGGAGTACCGGAGCAGGGAGTCGAGCCCGGCGGGCACCGGGAGGCCGTCGGCGTCGCGGCGGGGCCGGGGCACGGCGACGGGCCGGCAGGGCAGATCAGGCCCGGGCAGCAGCGGCGAGCGTGCCAGATCGAGCGCGGCGGCCACGGTCACGGTCCGGGCCGCGCCGCCCCTGTTCGGCGGCCCCTCGGCGAGGCCGGTCCGACGGCGCGGGGCCGCGTCGCGGTCCGCCCGGCCGCGCGGGACCGCATCGTCGGCCCGGCCGCGCCGGGTCGTGCCGACACCGACACCTGCGCCTGCGCCGATGGCAGGGCCGCGCGGATGGGTACCGTCCGGCCCCGGGCGCGGGCCCGCGGGGACCCGGGCGCACGGATCCGTACCGACGGCACAGTTGTACGGATCCCCACCGACCGCCCGGTCGCGCCGGGGCGGGGCGTCGGTCCGCGCCGGGTCCGGCTTCCCCGGCGGGCCCGTCCCGCCGCCGGGACGCGGTGGACCTCCCGGTACGGCGCCTCGCGGGGCCGGGGCCGGGGCCCGGGTCGGCCCGCGTCCGCCCGGTGGCGCGGGCGGACACGGGTCCGGGCGGCCGGGTCCGGGGGCGGCTCCGGACGGACACTCCCCGCGGCGCACGCGCTCCGCGTCGGCGCGCGGCGGGCCGGGAGCCTCGCCCGGTACGGGTTCGATGGGCATCGGTACGGCCTCACATATGCGGCGGCGGGGTCAGGGTGAAGTCCGCCGGGCGCGAGGGGGGCCGGGTGCGCCAGCCGCGGGCGACGGCGGCGTCGGTGAAGCGGGGGCTGCCGAAGTAGCCGAACGCGGCCGGCGCGTTGGGGATCAGTCCGTCGACGAGGACCCGGGCGACCCTCAGTTCGGTACGGGCGACGTCCTCGGTGGTCAGGTCGGTGACGAGGACCCGGTGTCCGGCCGCGGCGAGCCGGGCGTCGAGGCCGGCCCGGTCGGCGGGCGGGAGGGCCGCGACGGGGACGGTGCCGTGCGCGGGGTGGGTGAAGCGGCGGGCGAGGGGCGCGGTGCGGGGGTCGAGCCACACCTGGACGTGCGCGCCGAGATCCCGTACGGCCCCGAAGTCGTCGCCGCAGTCGTCGAGATAGCGCCGGTCGGCACGGTGGTCGAGATAGAGGCCGCGGGCGAGCAGTCCGGCGTCGACGGCGCGGAAGACCCAGCCGTCCGGATCGGTGGTGCCCTGGGTGAACACCCAGGTGTGGACGGCTTCGAGTACCGCCTTGCGGACGGCTTCGGCGGGGTCGAGCCGGCAGGCGAACCCGGCCGCGTAGAGCCCGCGGACGGGATCGTGGGCGAGGGCGGCGGCGCACGGCGCGAACTCCGAGGGCAGTTCGACGGCGCTGATCTCCAGCGCGCAGCCCGCGAGATCGTCGGCGAGACCGGGTACGGAGTCGAGGTCGATGCCCCGGGTGGGCCCTTCGAGGTGCCACCAGAGTTCCAGCGCGTCGCGTTCGACGACCTCCAGCAGGGCGCGTTCGACGGCGTCGTCGAGGCCGCGCCCGGTGGCGATGCCCGCGTAGTTGAGGTGGTGGGTGCGGGGCAGTTCGCGCAGCGGGCCCTGGCGCCAGTTGAGATGGGTGAGGGCGACGGGCACCCACCAGGTGTCGCCGCCGGCCGGTTCGGTCGCCGTGGTCCACAGGGCGGGGGTGTCGGGGGTGAGCCGCCGGTAGGGGAAGCCGGGACGCTCGTACTGCCAGTCGGCGTAGGCGGGTACGGCTCCCGGCCCGTACACCCGGTGGCCTTCCGCGGTGAGTTCGGCGGCCGTGGCCCGGCGGGGCGCCCGGGGGTGGCCGGGCGGCGGGACCCGGTTGCCGCAGTAGCGCTCCACGGCCTCGGCGACGGCGGCCGTCCACGCGCCGTCGGGATCGCCGAAGGTGGTGCCGAGGGCGACCCGGTCGGCGGGCCAGGCCCCGAGGCGGCGGGCGTCGGCGACGTTCGCGGTCACGGCGGTGTAGCGGGGCGGCGCCCCGGCGGGGTGCGGTACGGGCGCGACGTCGCGGACGATGCCGCAGACGGGGTCCACCAGATGGTCGAGGGGCAGCGGCCGGGCGGCGGGCCCGGTGACAGCGGCGGCCATGGGTGTCGTCTGCGTCATCTGCGGAGCTCCTGGGGGAGGTCGGGGACGGTGTCGGCGGGGCGCGGCGGGGCGACGGGCAGCAGCAGCGCGCAGCCGTCGGCGCGCAGGGCCCGGCGGGAAGGCAGGAGCCGGGTCGCGGTGACGGGGTCCTGTCCGGTGTGGGGGTTGCGGGCGTGGGCGGGGAAGTGGTGTCCGGTGATCTCGGTCCGCAGCCGGGTGCCCGCGGGGATCCGGCGGGCCAGGGGGCCGAGGGGGACGGTGACGGTGGACCAGGTGCCGGGCGGCCGGGCGGTGCGGGCGCTGCCGACGGCGACGGGTTCGGCACGGCCGTGCGGGTCGACGGCGACGATCCGGACGAACCAGTCGGCGGCCGGGGTGTCGGCGCGGGCCCGCAGTTCGGCGGCGGCGGATCCGACGAGGTCGGTGTCCCGGGTGAGGGGCGCGGTGACGAAGAGGGCGCGGTCGGCGCGGTCGGGGTCGGCGCGCAGTTCGTCGGAGCGTACGGGCGCGGCGGGGTCGGCGTGGAAGGTCCCGCCGGTCAGGAGCGCCCCGTCGAGGGGTCCCCCGGTGAGGGGGAACCGGCGGGTGGGCGTGTCCACGGCGACGGCCGCCGGGTACCAGTACGGGGTTCCGGCGACGGCGACCGCGCCGTCCCGGCCCGGGAGCGGCGGTGGCCCGTCGCAGACGGCTCGGGCCCAGGCACAGGTCAGAGCGCCGAGGTCGACGCGGTGTTCGGGGCGGGCGCCGGGTCCGGGGTCGCGGGTGAGGCGGTGTCCCCAGGGTCCGAGGACGAGTCGGGCGGGGCCGCCCCAGGTCCGCCACAGGGCGAGGGTGTCGGCGGCGAAGGGGTCGTGGGTGCCGCCGATGGCGAGCAGGGGGGTACGGGCGGCGGGGGCGCGGCGTACGACCGCGTCGGCGCGCGGGGCGTCCCACACCCCCGGCCAGGACGGCAGGGCGCGGCCGAGCCGGGCGGGCAGGTCGGTGACCGGGAGATGGGTCAGCAGGCCGGGGTCGTGGCCGAGGCGCCGGTCGAGGGCGTCCGGGTCGGAGTCGGGGCGGTCGCCGTGCGCGGCCCACCAGCCGGCCCGGCCGAGGAGGCGTTCGACTCCGGAGGGGTCGCGGGCGGTCTCGGCGGTGCCGAGGGCGGGGACGGCGGCGACGACCGCGTCCGGGGGCCGGGCGGCGCACCCGTCGGGACCGCCGGGGTCGCCGACGACGGTCACCAGGGCGCAGTAGGCGGCGTAGGAGGAGCCCGCGGCGACGATCCGGCCGTCGCTCCAGGGGCGGGCGCGGACCCAGCGCAGGGTGGCGGCGCCGTCGGTGGGCTCGTGGGCGTACGGCCGCCACCGGCCTCCGGAGCCGTACCGTCCGCGGACGTCCTGGACGACCGCGGCGAAGCCGCGCGCGGCCCAGGCGCGGGCCTCGCCCCGGTGGGCGCGGCGGCCGTACGGGGTGCGGATGACGACCGCGGGGTACGGTCCGGCGGCGGGCCCCGCCGGGGGCAGCTGGATGTCGGTGGCGAGGAGGGCGCCGTCGACGGGGATCCGTACGGTACGTGTCACGGCGCGGTCCCCGGCCCACTGGTCCCCGGGCCACCGGCCGCCGGGCCGCCCGTGGTCGGGCCGCCCGTGGTCGGGAACGGGGCGCATGGGGGCACCGGCAGGACGGGGTGTCCGGTGGTGCTCAGATCGCGCAGGTCGACGGCGCGCAGGACGGGCGGTACGGCCTCGGGGCCGGTCCCGGCGGCGTTCAGCAGATCGTGGACGAGGAGCGCGGCCGTGTACGCGGCGGTGACCTCGGTATGCCGGGGGCCGGTGTCGGCCGTGCGGGATCCGGCCCAGTAGGCGGCGAGTTCGCGGTGGGCGGGGGTGGCGGCGAGCCGGCGCAGCCGGACGTCGGCCGATGTGACGCCGTACGGGCCGCGGGCGGTGGGCTCCACCCAGACCAGGGCGCCCTCGCGGTGGCAGCGCGCCCACAGGGCGCCGTCGCGGGCGAGCCGGTCGGCCGGATCCCACAGGCCGGGCGGTACGGGGCCGTCGAGGCACCAGACGACGGCGGTCCGGGGTCCCGCTTCGGTGGCGCGGTCGGTGAGCCGGTCCGGTTCGACGGTCGTCGGTTCCGCGCCCGCCGTACGGATCAGCCGGGCCACGGGCCGGGTGAGGACCGGATCGCCCAGCAGGAGCACGGTCGTTCCGGTAAGGGGGGTGTCGGGCCCGGCGGGTTCGGGGGCCCTGGTCGCGTATCCGGCGTCCTCGAAGGCGGCGACGAGCCGGTCCGCGATCGGCGGCGCGGTCGTTCCGGTGAGGGGGGTTTCGGGCCCCGGCGCGGCACCGAGGCCGCGGAGCAACGCCTGTGGCGGTACGTCCCCGGTGTCGACCCGGAGGAACGTGCCGTCGGGGGTCCGCAGGGCGAGGCCCCGGCCGGGCACGGTGACCAGGGCGGCCCCGGCGGTGAGGCGGGGGGTGTTCACGGGCGGACTCCTCAACTCGGTTTTCGGACGACGGTGTTCCGGTACGGCGCCGGAGCGGCACTGGTGCCGCTCGGTGGCCGGTGGTCGGTACGGCACGGTTCAGGCCAGCCGGACCGGCGGAAAGGGGCCGGGGCCGCCCGTGCGCGGGGGAGCGCGGACGCGGGCGGCCCCGGCCGACGGCGTCCGGCCGGTCACGCTCGGGGAACGGCGACCGGACGGCGCACCGTCATCCGGTTACTCGGCCGCCACCGCCGCGACCGCCGCGTCGGCCGTCTCGGCGCTCTCCGCGCCCTCGGCGCCCTCGGCGAAGGGGTTGTCGACGAGGGCGTTGGAGTGGGTGGCCGACTGGTGCGCGAGCTGGCCCGGATCGGCGATCGGGGCGAACACCTTGTGCTGGTCCACGGCGTGGACTCCTCTCCTGGGTGGAGCGTGCCCGCGGTCGCGAACACACCTCAACCTTAATGAATATGATTTTCATTCCGCAATAGCTGATGGCGCGGTCACGGGGTGATCCGGGTAACACACGGGCCAGCCGCCCTCCGGATCGACCCCCACCCGGCCGACCACGCCCAGGACATCGGCGAGCAGCCGGGGCGTGACGACATCGGCGGGTGGACCGTCCGCCGCCACGACGCCGTCCCGCAGGGCGACGACGCGTTCGGCGAACCGGGCGGCCTGGCCGATGTCGTGAAGGACCATCAGGACCGTGAGGCCGCGTTCGCGGCGCAGCCGGTCCACGGTCGACAGCACCTCCAGCTGGTGGCGCAGATCGAGATAGGTCGTCGGTTCGTCGAGGAGGAGGATCCGGGTGTCCTGGGCGAGCGCCATGGCGAGCCTGACGCGCTGGCGCTCGCCGCCCGACAGGGACTCCACGGGCCGGTCCGCCCAGGTGTCGACGCCCACGTCCGCCATCGCCCGCGCGGCCACGGCGTCGTCGCCGCCGCGCAGCATCCCCAGCGGACCCCGCTCCGCGTACCGCCCCTGGGAGACGAGTTGACGTACCGTCATACCCGAGACCGGCGGTGCCGACTGGTGGAGCAGGGCGGCCTTGCGGGCGGCGGAGCGGCGCGACAGCCGGGTGAGGTCGTCGCCGTCGAGCCCGATCGTCCCCCGCGACGGGCGCAGCAGCCCGGCGCAGAGCCGGAGCAGGGTGCTCTTGCCGCAGCCGTTGAGGCCGATCAGGGCCACCGACTCCCCGGCGCGTACGGTCAGATCGACGCCTCGGAGCACCTCTCGCCCGGGGTAGCCGAAGTGGACGCCGTCCACCCGGATCACCGCCCCGCCCGGACCGCCGCCCGTGGTTCCCCGGGCCGCCGCGGCCTCTTGCCCCGCCGTCCCGGGCACGGCGCCCGCGTCCCCTTCCGTCCTCCGCTCCGCTCTCGGGGCGGTCGCGTCCCTCGTCATGTCGTGTCCTCTCGGATCCGGCGGGCCACGATCAGCAGCAGAGCCGCGCCCGCGCAGGTGGTGAGCGCCCCGGTCGGCACGCTCAGCCGGTCCGCCCCCAGGGCGTCGGTCAGCAGCCGGGACAGTGCCTGGGCCGCGGCGTCGGCCCCGCCGACCACGGCGGCACCCGTGAGCGCCGCGCCGGGCAGGGCCGTCCGCAGATCGGCGCCGTACAGCGCGAAGGCCAGATGCGGTACGAGCAGTCCGACGAAGCCGAGGGCGCCGACGACGGCCACCGCCCCCGCCGTCAGGGCGACCGCGCAGCCCAGGGCCGCCAGCCGGACCCGGCCGGTACGCAGCCCCTGTGCGGCGGCCTGTTCGTCGCCGCACCGCAGCAGGGTCAGCGGGGCCGCCAGCGCCCAGGCGGCGGCGAACCAGCACAGCGCCCAGGGCCACAGCAGGCTCCAGTGCTGCCACACCCGGCCCTCGGTGGAGCCGACCAGCCACTGCACGACGCTGCCCAACTCCCCCGGCGCCACCAGCAGCACCATGGCGGTCGCCCCCGACAGGACGGCGGAGACCAGGACTCCGTACACCGCGGCGTCGAAGGGGTCGGCGTGCTCCCGCCCGGCGAGCAGCCACAGCAGCCCCGCTCCGGCGAACCCGCCGATCACGGCGGCCACGACCACGGCACCCGGCGACTGCCAGCCGGCGAACCCGGCGCCGGAGGCGACGACCGCGCCGAGAACGGCGCCCGGGGCGACGCCGGTGACCTCGGGTCCCGCGAGCGGATTGCGCAGCGCCGACTGGAGGACGATGCCCGCGACGCCGAGGCTCGCGCCCGCGACCAGCGCCACCAGGGCGCGGGGCAGCCGCAGTTCGAGGACGATATGCCGGGCGAGCGGGGATCCCCCGCCCCGCAGCACCTCCCACACCCCGGCCGGGCCGATGGCCCGCCCGGCGACGAGTCCGGCGCAGCCCGCGGCCACCACCAGGGCGCCCATCATCAGCAGACGTCTCATCCGGCACCCCCGAAACGGGTCCGGGCGGTTCGGACGGCGCTGTCAGGACCGTCGGGGCCGTGGCGTCCGGCCGGTACCGCCGGGCGCGGCCGGGGCGGACTCCCGCCGGCCGCCGCCCGTCCCGGCCGGCGCTTGAGCAGCAGCACACCCGCCGGAACGCCCAGCAGCGCCGTCCACGCGCCGACCGGGGTCTCGACGGGGGCGAGGGCGAGCCGGGCGGGCAGATCCGCCCAGGCCACCACGAGCGCGCCCCAGACGGCGGACCAGGGCAGCCACCGTACGGCGTCCCCGCCGGGCGCCAGCCGCCGCGCGAGATGCGGGGCGAGGAATCCGACCCAGGCCACGGGGCCGCAGACCGCGACCACGGGGGCGATCAGCAGCACGGCGACGGCGAGCGCCGCCGCGCGGGCCCGGTGCACCCGTACCCCGAGGGCGCGGGCGTCGTCGTCGCCGAGGCGGAGCACCGAGAGCACCGGGGCGCACAGCACCAGCGCCGGTACGGCGACCACCAGCCAGGGACCGAGTCCGGTGACGTCGTCCCAGGTCCTGGCGGAGAGGCTGCCGAGGAGATAGCGGTGGATCAGCTGGAGGTCCAACTGGTCGGCCAGCACCATCAGGAGCAGCAGCGCCGACTGGAGGGCGGCGGCGACGGCCGCCCCGCACAGCAGGACGGCGGACGGGCTCCGGGCGGCACCGGCGGCCAGCAGGGTCAGCGCCCCGCCGGCGGCCGCGCCGCCGATGGCGAGGAACGGCTGGAGCGCCAGGGGTACGGAGACGGCGAGGACGAGGGGGGCGGCGACACCGACGGCGGCGCCGGAGGAGACGCCGAGGAGTTCCGGTACGGCGAGCGGATTGCGCAGCGCCTCCTGGAGGATCAGCCCGGCGGCGCCCAGGCAGGCGCCCGCGACGAGGGCGAGCACCAGCCGGGGCAGCCGCAGTTCGGTCACCACGAACGCGTCGGCGAACCCGGCCGGGGGCACCACCGGTGTCCCCAGGGCGAGTCCGCCGCACACGGCGACCGCCAGCGCGCCCGCCGCGACGGCGGTACGCCGGGTCACCGCAGCTTCGCCGTCGCCTCGTCCAGCACGACGCCCAGGGACCGGGTGCCCCGGCCCTTCGCCCAGACATCGGCGTCGACCTCGTACACCCGCCCGTCGCGGACGGCCGGGATACGCGACCACAGGGGGTTCTCCGCCAGCTTCCGCGACAGCTCCTCCTTCGGGGAGCCGCCGAAGGAGAGCGTCTCGACGAAGAGGACGTCGACCTCGCGGGCGAGGATCTCCTCCAGGCTGTAACTCCCGTCGACGCCGCGGCTCTTCCACGGATAGTGGGAGAGTTTGGGGAAGAGTCCCGCCGTGACGTCGGTACCGGGGGTGGCGACGCCGAAGTTCTCGTCGCTGCCGAAGACGATCAGGCTGGTCAGATCGCTCCGGTTCCGCTCGGCCGCCGCCAGCTTGGTCCGGAAGGCCCGTTCGGCGCGTTCGCCCTGCTCGGTACGGCCGGTGAGCGCGGCCAGGTCGCGCAGGTAGCGGACGCTGTCCTGCCACTCCCCCGGCTGGACCGGCCAGAACACGGTGGCGCCCTTCAGGGCGGGGGCGAGTCTGCCGTGGGTGTCCTCCAGGCCGATCACCAGATCGGGCTCGTGGGAGAGGATCGCCTCGGTCTCGGGGCTCAGGAAGCCGCCGGGGACCACCGGGATCCGGGCTGCCCGCTCCTCGCCGAGGAAGCGGGGGTGGTCCAGGAGCGCGGAGTTGGTGGCCGCGGGCTCCATCCCCAGCTCGGTCAGCATGTCGTCGCAGAGGGCCACCAGACAGACCACCCGTCGCGGGGGATCCGGGGTGGTGACCTTCACCCCTCGGACGTCGGTGACGGTACGGGCGGCCGTGATCGGCGCCACCCGTACATCCGTCGGCTTCCCCGGGTCCCCGGCGCCCTCCTTCCCGTCGTCGGCCGTGGCACCGCACCCCGCCAGCAGGGTGCCCGCCAGTGCGGCGGCGGTCAGCCGGCGCAGGACATGCAGACGCGTCCGCAGCTTCACAATCCCTCCCCTTTCCTTTCGTTCCAGTTGATTTCAGTCGGCCAGGCGGTCGTTCGCCCCCGGCCGTGACGTCTCGCGCGCGCCGACCCCCTCGACGCACGATACAAGCCACATGATAATCATTTTCAGTAGAGACTTTCGCCCTTTCCCTCCAGGAGCCGCCCGTGTCCTCAGCCCGCGCCCGCGATCCCCGGCTGATCGTGGCCGACCATGTCGCCGGTGGAATCGAGGTGTTCGCGCTGCCCGACGGCGCGCGGACCGCCCGGCTGCCCGGCCGGTATCCCTCCGAGCACGCCGGATTCCTCGCCCTGTCCCGGGGCCGTACGGCCTTCGTCGACGACCGGGCGGGCGAGCTGGTGGTCCTCGATCCGTACGGCCCGGGACGCGGCCGCCCGCTCGTTGTGGCGAGCGCGCCGGTCGCGATCCCGGCCGAGCATCTGGCCGCCGATCCGTCGGGACGGCTGATCGTGGTCAGCACCGGACTTGGCCACGCCGACGCGCCGTGGAGCGATCTGCTGACGGCGGTGGACATCGGCGGGATCGGCGGGCCCCGCGCGGTCCGCGTCCGGACCAGGACCGGGGAGCCGGGGGTGCTGGTGATACCGCCGCCGGAGCACGGACGGCATGTGGGGCAGGCGGGGCACACGGAAACCCTGGTGGTGCTGCGGCAGCGCGAGCCGGGGGCGCTGGCCGGGTACCGCTGGGGCGATCTCATGGCGGCGCCCGCGGGCTGCCCGGCCGTCCCGCCCCGCGCGGGCCTGCCGCTCCCCGGCGACGGGCACGGCGACGCGTACGACCCGGTCACGGGGCTGCTGTTCGCCGCCGCCGGGACCGGTGTCCACCGGGCCCGTACGACCGCCGACGGCCTCACGGCCGAACCGCCGCTGCCCTGGGGCGGACCGGGCCGGGGCTACTATCTGCGGCTCGACCCGGTGCGCCGCACCCTGTGGTCGGGTGTCCGCGGCGGCCCCGCCGATCCGCGCCGCTGGCCCGAGTGGACCAACTGCGCCTGGTGGTACGGGCTGGACTCGGGGCGCTCGGGCCGGATCCCCATCGGCCCCGGTCTGGTGTTCCGCTTCGCCGTCGCGGCCCGGCACATCGCCTTCGCCCGGGTCCACCCCGACGGCGACGAACTGGTCCTCGTCGACCCGGCCGCCGGAACGGTCACCGGCCGTGTCCCGCTCCCGGCGATGTCCGGCGCCCCGCGCCCCGGCGAAACCCCCTGGGACGGCGTCCAGCGCCGCTCCGTCGCCGCGTCACCCGGCCACGACCTGGTCGCCGTGAGCCGCGGCGGCCACGGCGAGATCCTGCTGGCCGACGCCGCAGCCGGGACCGTCGTCCGCACCCTGACCGTACCCACGCCGCTCGACGAGGGCGGCCGGCTCGCCCTGTCGGCCCCGGACGACGGCGCCGAGGCCGACACGGTGGGCCGCTGACGGCCCGTCCTTGTTCTCCCGGGCCCAAGCGGACTCCCCGGTGGGGTCAGCGCAGGCCCAGACAGGGCAGCCAGGCCCGGGAGCCGCCGTGGCCGCAGGTCAGCAGGGCGGCGACGACCCCGGTCGTGCCGCCCAGGAGTCCGTCGTGCCATCGCTCCGTCTCGTCCAACTCCGGCAGTCGCGCCTCCAGATGGCGCAGCAGCCGGGCGCGCAGGGTCGCGGCGGCGGAGAGCCGGGCGTGGCGGGCGAAGGCGTCGGCGACGACGAGGACACCCGCGGCGCCGTGGCACAGACCGAGCCGGTCGGCGGGTTCGTCGCCGAAGAGGTGGAGGTTCTCGTCGTAGCGGTCGGCGAGGCCGGTGAAGGCTTCGGTCGCCCAGCTCGCCGTCTCCCGGTCGCCGACGGCGTCGGCGGCGTCCCAGACGGCCCAGGTGACACCGGGGTTGCCGTAGCACCAGGCCTGCCGGGCGCGGACCCCGGGCGCGGGCGGGGCGTCCAGTCCTGCGCCGTCCCAGCTGCGGACGGACAGCGCGTCGTCGAAGGACTGGCGGACGAGCCACGGCACGGCGTGGCCCAGTGCCCGGGTGAGCGCCGGTTCGGGGCCCGTAACGCGGACGGCGGCGGTGAGGGCGGTCACGAGGCCGGCGACACCGTGTCCCATGCCGGTGTTGATCCGGCCGTGGAGCCAGGAGAGGTTGGGGTCGTCGGCGTAGGGGCCGGTACGGAGCCGGGGCAGTTCGGCCTCGTCGCAGAGCGCCGCGAGATGGCGGGCGGCGGGGGCGGCCCGGCCGGGCGGTTCCGGGGAGCCCGCGTACAGGGCGAGCAGGGTGCCCGCGGGCCCGCTGATCAGGTCGTAGTCGGTGAGGGCGACGTCCTCGGTGCGCCAGGGCCGCCGGTCGGCCTCGGTCAGGAGGTGCTCGCGGAGCCGGTCGGCGATGCGGTGCAGCTGCGGATGGAGCCGGGCCGCGTGGTAGGCGCCGACGAGGGAGCCGGCGAGCCCGCCGTCGTACAGCGCGTGGTGGGAGGGGCCCCGGCCGACGGTGCGCGCCCACTCGGCCGTGGCGCGGTGCGCGGCGGCGACGGCGAGCCCGGTGCCGGTCGCGGCGACGAGGGCGGCGAGTACGGGGACCCCGGGGTCGCAGACGCCCGTGTCGTCGGCCCGGTATCCGGCGAGGAGCCGTACGGCCCGGTCGAGGGCCTGCGGCGAGTCGAGGGGGGTGGAGGTGTCCCGAGGGCTGGTGGGCATGGGTCTCTCCGGGATCGTTCCGCGTTCTTTCCGGGCCTCTCCGGGCCTCTCCGGGGGCGCGGAGGCGTGGGGGCCGCGGTCGGGCGGTCTCCGGCCCGGCGGCGGCCGGGCACGGGCGAGCCGCCCGGCGGTGGCCGGGCAGCTCTGTGGTTCCGGTCGGGTCAGCAGATGCCGACGACGGCCGTGCAGATCAGCAGGGTGCAGATGCCGATCGTCATCGGGGCGTTGGCCTCGACGGTGCCCTCGGTGGTGACGCGCTCGTCGAGCTGGTCGATGAGCTGGTCGAGGTCGGTCATGTCGACGGCGATCGTGTCGGTCAGTTCGGCGATGGGCATGGGAACTCCTTCATTGATCCGGCCCGGTTCACCCGGGCTCCTTCTTCCTGTGGGGTGGTGACCGTCCCGGTGGCCGGAGCGCCGGAGGCGCCCGGACCGGGAACGACTGGGGTGAGCGCGGCGGCGGCGAGCGCGGCCAGCTCATCGGGGTCCCGTACGGGGGTGAGGGTCAGCAGCAGTTGCCCGGCGACGGCGGCGCCGTGGTGGGCCGCGTCGCGGAGGGTGAGCCGGCCGGGGCCCGGGAGCATCTCCTCGATCAGCAGCTCGTCACCGGGCACGGTCGCGCAGAGCCGTTCGATCAGCGTCGTCGCGGACGAGGCGGTGAGATCGACGGGTACGGGTTTGGCGGCGGCGGACGGGCGCACCAGGACGCAGCGGGGCAGCCGGGCGGCGCGGGTCAGGACGGCCAGGGCACGGGCCTTGGCGAGGTCTCCGGCGCGCGGCGGCCACAGCCGTTCGCGCGGTACGCGCCAGGTGGCGGGCGCCACCACCAGATCACCGCCGACGGTCAGTCGCGGGGTCCGCGATATCTCCCCGGTCGCGGGGAACGCGTGGGCGAATCCGTCGAGCCGGAGGGCGGTCGTGGCGGCGGGCGGGCCCGCGCGCAGCAGCAGCCCGGCGAGGGTGTCGTACGGCGGCGCGGGTACCCGGGTGGCGTGGTAGACGGGCAGCAGGCGCACCCCGCCGGGCCCGCCGGCCTCGGCGACGATCCCCGGCCCCGGTGCCCCGTCGGGGCCCGGCGGGCGGCGCAGGGTGATGCGGTCGAGCGGCAGATAGCGCTGCGGTGGCCCGCCGGGCGCGCAGTACGCCAGACGGTTGGGGTCGCCGGTCCACCAGCCGGTGGTGACGGGCCGTCGGACGGCGTTGGCGGCGCGCTCGCCCGCCGGGGGGAGCAGCAGCTCCACGAAGCGGGCCCCCGAGTGGCGCTCCACGGCGGCGAGGAAGGCGCGGTACGCGTCCACGGCGTCGTGGCGGCCGTGGAGGGCGCGGATCGCCTCGGCGAACCGGGCGTCGAGTACATGGGCGGCGGAGGCGGTTTCGAGGACGGCGACGGGACCGGTGGGTCCCGGCAGCGGGCGCAGCAGGCAGTCCAGCGGCCAGGCGGGCAGGATCTCGTCCGCCGGGGGCGCGCCGACGGAGTCGAGGAGCGCGTGGCCGATGTCGACGCTCTCCGGCGTGCCGTCCCCGACGAGCCGGCCGAGCCGGGCGAGCAGCCGGGCGTAGCCGGAGCGGGGGTCGTGGGCGGGGTGCCATCCCTCGTAGCGCCGGATCGGTACGGCGGCGGGCCCGCTGTCGGTGTCGGCGTCGGCGTCGGCGTCGGTGTCGGTGTGGAGCAGGTCGAGGAGGAGGGCGCCGAGGGGGCGGGGCTCCACGCCGACGGCGTCGACGAGGGCGCTCGGCCGGGGTGCCCCGGCGGCGCCCGCCGCCAGGTCCGCTGTGCGGAGGCCGTCCACCCGGGCGGCGACGGCCAGGGCCCGGCGTACCCGGTCGGCCGCGGCGGCCGGGACGGTGGCGTCCACGGTGCGGTAGGAATCGGTGAACCAGTCGTGCGCGCGGCCCGTCCCGGCGGGTTGGGCGACGACGCCGGGGCGGCGCACGTCCCGGGCCGGGATCCAGCCCCCGGTACGACGGCGCGGGGGCAGACAGGGCTGGAGGACCCCGAGGCGTACGAGATGGCCGAGGAAGCCGCGCAGGGCGGTGGCGCCGGCGGATCCGGCGAAGGCGCTCTCCAGATCGGCGAGGGTACGGGGGCTGGCGGCGAGCAGCCCCAGTACGGCGTCGAGCGGCGGGGTCCGGCGGACGGCGACGCGGCGCACCCGCCCCGGCTCCTCGGGGTCGACGCCGTAGCAGTGCAGTCGCCCGTCGCCATCGGTGGCGTGCAACGCCGCGGGCGCGACGAGGACGTCGGGATCCCGCTGCCACGCGTCGGCGTCGGTGAGCCGGGCGCGCAGCAGATGCACGTTCTCGGCGGCGGTGGCCGCGAGCGCCCCGACGACGCTCCCGGGCACCAACAGGGGCGGGCCGATGGGGTGGTCGGGGCGGGCCCGGTGCACGACGGGTTCCCGTCCGGGGGCGTCGCGACGAGCATCGCCGTCCGCGACCGGCTCGCATCCGGGCACATCACCGCCACCCGCACGCCGTCGCGCGGGACCGGCCACCGGGGTGGAATCCGGTACGGCGCCCCCGGGAGGACGGCCGTTCACCGCCGACCGGGGTCCGGGCAGCGCGTCCGGCGGTACGTCACCGGAGCAGGCGCCGAACCCGAAGGGCCCCGCGCCCCGCCCGGAGTCGTCCGGCGCGGGCTCGACCGGGATCGTGGCGATATGGCAGGCCCAGCCCCGGGGCGTCGTCTTCACGGACGCGCGGGCGATGGCGCGCCACAGATAGCCGGACCGCTTGCGCAGCCGCTTCCCGGTCCAGGTCTCGCCGTCGGCCAGGAAGCGGGCGATGTCGGCGACGAGCCCGGGGGTCGCGGTGTCGACGAAGGCCCGCAGCACGGGGCTCTCGTCGAGCAGCCGCCAGGCGAGCGCGCCCGCCCGTTCCCGCTCCGCGGCGAGTTCCCGCTCCAGGGTGGACTGCGCGGCGGTCGCCGCCCGGGTGGCCCGGAGCAGTTCGCCCGCCTCCCGGGCCAGTCGCTCGGGGACGGCGGGGAGCCGGGTCAGCAGTTCGCACTCCCCCGGCCTCGGCGCGGCTCCCGAATGCAGCCGCCTGCGCAGGGCCAGAACGGCGTGGCGTTCGGCGTCGGTCAGCCGAGGGTCGGGGACGATCGCGCTCAGGGCGGCGGCCAGTCGCCGGGCCTGCGCGGCGCGGCGCTCGGCTGACTCCGCGTGGTCGGCGAGCCGTTCGGTGAGCCGGGGGTTGCCCGCGGCGGTCCACAGGGCGCACGGCACCCCGGCGATCCGGACCAGCGCCGTACCGTCCAGCGGTGGGAGGGCTCCGTGTCCAGCGTTTCCGGCGCCGTCGCCTACGTCGTTGTCGTCGTCGTTGTCCGGCCCGTGCTCGAAGGTCCCGTGCTCCGCGCGATATCCGGGGCGCGGCCCCTCGGTGCCTCCGGCCGCCGCCGAGCCGGGCCTCGTGGACACCCCTTCGGTCTCGGGCGGCCCGGAGCGGGGACCGCCCGCGGCGGCTTCGGTCGCCGGCACGTCCGGGCGTCGTGCCCCGTCCCGCGGGGCACGACGCGCACCGCCGACGGGTCCGTTCTCCGACGGCCCGTCCACGGTGCTCCCCCGGTCCGCCGGCGCGGGACACGCCGGCTCCGCCGCCGCCGTGTGGGGCCGACAGCCGCTCGGCGCCGCGTCCTCGCGCGCCCCGGTCCCGGAACCCGCTCCGGACCGCCGCTCGTTCCGTGTCATGTCACGCCGTCCCGTCCGCGACGAGGGCCTCGGTCAGCAGACACTGGCGGCCGGCCGGGAGGGCTCCCCGGTTCCAGTGGAAGATCACGGCGTACGCAGCGGCACGCCGGGGACCCCGTACCGCGTCACCGCCTTCGAAGTACCCCGTACGCCAGCCGTCGGCGGCGCGGCGCACCGCGTCGCGGTGGACGCCGAGGGGTTCCCGCCAGATGTCCGGCAGGGCGGCGAGCGCCTCGTCACGGGGGCGGGCCCACCAGGCGCGGATGCCCTGCTCGGCCCGGTGCCGCTCGGTGTCGGCCGGATCGGCGGGGGTCAGGGCGCGCCCGGTGTCGGACCGGACCGCCTCCCAGACGCCCCGGTGTTCCCAGCCCACGATGTGCAGTCCGCCGAGGAGTTCGCGGAGCAGCAGCAGCGAGATCCGCCATCCGGCGGGCGGCCGGTCCTCCGCCGCGGCCCGGTGGCAGTCGAGCCAGGCCAGGGCGTCCGCGGTGAACAGCCGGTGCACCCATGGCATGGCCGCTTCGCCGCCGAAGAGATAGCTCTCGGGCTCGTAGACCGTGCAGATCGGCGGCGCCGTCAGCTCTCCCCGGTCGTACAGGACCTTTGTCCGCGTCAGCAGTTCGGCGCGGAGCGCGGGTACGTCCGCCGGGTCGGCGGCCTGGAACCTGACCCGCAGCCCGGGGGGCTTGTGCATGAAGAAGAACTCCCGCGCCCCGGCCGCCAGTACGTCCCGGGCCAGGTCCGCGAGGCTGCCGTACAGCCGCGGCGGCACCGGGGATCCGGGGGTCAGATTGACCTGGACCCAGCTGTCCTCCGGATATCCCGGTCCGGGAACCGTCGCCGCCATGGTCCACCCCCTTCGCGTCACGACCCATTCGCCTGCGTGGCGATCCTTCACATGGAGTTAATTTCCTGATATCCATGTGACTCAAACGAATGTCAGATTTAGTCGTATAATGCGAAAAGTGCTACGGGGTACGGCAGTCGACCGTCCCGACGGCCCGGTCGGCGACGCGGGACCGGCGTCGGGAATCCCTCCTCAGCCGCGGCGGTCGGGCTCCAACTCCTGCCACAGAACCGCGAGTTCGTCGATGAGGGGGAGCACCGACCGGCCTCTCCGCGTCAGCCGATAGCGCACCCGGGGCGCCGAACCACCGACATCGTGGACGGTCCGCTCCACGAGCCCCGTGACGACGAGCCGGTGCAGCGCCCGGTCCAGCGGTTTGTTCTCCGCAAGCCCCGTCGCACGGGCCAGTTCGTTGTGCCGGGTCGGCCCCTTGGCGAGCTGGGCCAGGATCGCGAAAGTCCACTTACCGGACAGGACACGCGCGGCCTCGTACGCGTCCCGCGCCTTCTGCTGCTCGTCGAGGTGATCCAGGTACTCCGGCAGGATGGTCATCGATTCGGTTCCTCCGTCCGACACACCGGCTGGCGGCTCGCGGTCGAGCCGTTCGGGAACACACGCACACCCCGGGCGGTTCGCGAACGGAACGGCGGCGCGCGGGGGCGAAGGCCCAGTGTCGCAGGGATTCCTTGAATGATCCTTGACCATATGTGCGATCGCATGCGGTACGAACCGGGGCGCTCAGTCCGCAACCCGGGCGCGGAACAGGGCGACCGAGCCCACCACCGCCACCGAGTGCGTGGCGAACGCGGCGTCCAGCGCCTGGTCGAGGTCCGCCAGCCGGTCCTCCCGGTTGCACATCACACCGAGCCGGTTGGCGAGCGCCAGCTGGGCTCTCGCCAGCCGGGTGTGGCGCGGGCCTTCCCCGAGGATGGTCGCCCCGAAGAGGGTGCCACCCGGCCTCAGGACCCCACGCGCGTGGTCGAAGACGACGGCCTTGTCGGGCAGGGCCCCCGGCAGACAGTGCAGGAGGTAGCACATACCGACGGAGTCGGCGGAGCCCGGTGGCAGGCCCCATGGCCGCAGCGCGTCGGCCCGGTGGAGCCGGGGTCCGTATCGCCGCAGCCGGTGGGAGGCCGTGGCGAGGGACGCGGGATTGAGATCCATCAGGGTGACCGCGGGACGCGGCCCGGGGAACCGGCACTCGTCGAGCAGCACCCCGGTGGCGACCCCGACGTCGAGATGGCGCGCGGATACCTCGGAGTCGTACAGCTCGATCAGCCTGCGCTTCGGACAGCGCCAGGTCAGTGGGGAGTTGATGCCGTATACGGCCGTGTCGTAGACGCGGAGGAAGGCCCGGGTGTAGAGGGCCTGCCCCGCGTGGACGGCCCGTTCCCGCCGGCGGTCCGCCGCCGTGCCGTCGTCGTCTCGCGGCGCTTCCGTGCCGCCGCCGTACGCCTTTTCCACCCGGCGTCGTCCCCCTTCGTGGTCCGGTGGACGGCCGGGCGCCCCGCCCGGCCGCTTCGTACGCGTGACCCGGCCGTTCAGCGCGTCCGCGGCCGGGGAGCCAGCCGGATCACGGGGATCTCCCGGGTGGTACGGCGCTGGTACGCGGCGTAGCCGTCGAAGTCGCGGACGAGCCGGGCCCACCACCGCCTCCGCTCCTCCGCGTCCAGCACCCGGGCGTGTACGGGCCAGGAACGGTCCCGGATCCGGATCGTGGCGTCCGGTTCGGCCAGCAGATTCCGGTACCAGGCGGGGTGCCCGGCCGAGCCCCGGTAGGAGGCGACGACGAGGACGTCGTCGCCGTCGTGGAAGGTGAACAGCGGTACCGAATAGGGCTGTCCGTCGCCACGGCCCGTGGTGGTGAGGATCCCCACTTCGTGGCCCAGCAGCCGGGTGCCGAACCGTCCGCCGGTGCGTTCGTACAGCCCGGTGTGGACAACGTTGTTCGCCCGCTGGGCCAGCCTGCTCCAGCGGGAGACCCGGCGGCCGGTGCTCCCGGCACCCCCGGTCACGGTCATGGCCACCGCTCCTTCCCCGGGACGGCCGTGCGCCGTCGCGGCCGATCCCGCCGTCGTCGTCTCCGGCCGGGCCGGGGACAGCCGGGCCGGGTCCTGGTCGCGCGGAGCGCGGTAGCGGTCCCACAGCAGGGTGGGGACGACCCAGAACGCGTGGGTCAGGACGAGGCGTTCGATGCCCGCGCCGTTCGCCCGCATCCACGACAGCCGTCCGCCGAGGGACGCCGCGGCGCCCGTGACCGCCGCGTTCCCGGTCGCCAGATGGGTGGCGCCGTAGACGACGCCGGTGATGACGGCCGCGCGGCGCGGCCCGTAACGGCGGCTCAGTCCGCCCTGGAGAAGCCCGCGCCAGAACAACTCCTCGCCCGGAGCGATGACCAGGGCCAGACAGGCGGTCATCGGGACCGGGCCGAGGCCCGAGGCCGCGGCGCTCAGATTCCGGGCGTCCCGGTCGAGCCGCGGCAGGGCGCGGCGGACCACGACCTCCGCGACGGCGCCCGCCACGAACGTCCCGAACCCGATCCGGAAGGCGGTCGCGACATCCTCCCGGGTGAGGGCCCGGGGCCGGATCGAACGGTCGGCGGCCAGGGCGGCGATGCCCGCGGTGCCGTGGGTGAGGACGAGGCCGGGCCAGTGCGCCCGGCTCGGCCCCCGGAACGCGGCGGCGAGACCGATCGCGGTGAAGGGGACCCCGGCCGCGGCCACCAGCCGCCCCGCGGTCCACGGGCCGCCGCGGGTCCCGGTGGTGCCATCGGTGTGTTCGCGCGGATCCGGCACGGCCGCCTCCTAACGCTGCTCGTCGGTGACGGATGGGAGGCCGCCCGCCGTGCCGTCCGGGGCGGCGGGGCGCCGCAGGGACGGAAACTTGGTGTGGACGCACCGCTCCCAGACGTTCGCGGACAGCGCGCGCCGCAGGGCCAGCAGGACATGCGCGTCGGGTCCGACGCGATAACGGGCCCGGGGACGCCGGGCCGTCACCGCCCGCAGGACGGCCGCGGCCACCTTCCCGGGGGGCACGCCCTTGGGCAGCCGCTCCGCCATCTGCCGCGTCATCTCGGCGACGGTGTCGCCGTACGGTCCGTTCGTATAAGCCTTCAGCTCCGGTACGTTCTCGCCCCACCGGGTGTCGATGGCGCCGGGCTGGACGACACTGACGCGTACCCCGAAGCGGCGCACTTCCAATCGCAGGGACTCGGAGACACCTTCCAGGGCGTACTTGCTGCCGTGGTAGGCGGCCCCCACGGGCAGGACCAGTTCGCCCGCCATGGAACCGACATTGACGATCCGGCCCCGGCCACGGGCCCGCATCCCGGGCAGGACGAGCTGGATCAGACCCACGGGGCCGAAGACGTTGGTGGCGAACTGGACCGCCCACCGCTCCAGCGGTACCTCCTCGCAGGGCCCGAGCTCGCCGTAGCCCGCGTTGTTGACCAAGGCGTCGACGGCCCCGTACACGTCGGTCAGCTCCCCCACCAGCTCCCGGCGGGCCGTGGCGTCCGTGACGTCGAGCCGGCGTACGACACAGCCCGCGTCGGCCAGTTCGCGCATCGCGCCGACGTCGCGCGAGGTGGCGACGGTGGTGAAGCCGCGGCGTACGGCCGCCAGGGCGACGGCCCGGCCCACGCCCGAGGAGCAGCCGGTGATCAGAACGGTCCGCCGGTCCGCGTCCGGCGCACGACCCCGCTCGCGGCCCGGCTCCGGAACGGCGGTCATACGAACACCCCCAGGGAGAACTCGGCGCTGACACCGGGCCCGAATCCGGCGACGAGACCGCGAGCCCCCGCGACCGCGGTCTCGCTCGTGAAGAGCCGGGCGAGGGCGTCGAAGACCAGGACGCTCGCCGTGTTGCCGTGCTCGGTCAGGGCGGCCCGGCTGAACCTGTGGTGGTCGGGGTCGAGATCGAGGTAGCGGGTGAGGTCGTCGAGGATCCGGGGGCCGCCCGCGTGCGCCACCACGAAGTCCAGCTCCCGCACGGACCGTCCGGTACGGGCCACGAAGGCGTCGATCCCGGGGGTGACATCGCGCATGGTGTCCCTTACCCGGCTGTCGAGCCGGAAGTGGAAGCCGGTCTCCTTGACCTCGTAGGAGATCCAGTCGGCAGTGTGCGGAATGGTCTCGGTGGCCGACCCCTCGATCCTCAGACCGTGCCCGCCGCCACCCTGCCCGTCGCCATCCGGGCCGCCGCCACCCGGCGCGTCGTCGCCCCGGACGACGGCCGCGGCGAATCCGTCGCCGAACAGCCCGGCCGAGAGCAGGGATCCGACGTCGGTCTCGGTCGGCTGGTAGCAGAGGGAGCAGAGTTCGAAGGCGACGATCAGCGCGTTGCGGTCCGGATGGGCCCGGCAGTACTGGGCGGACGCCCCGATCGCGCCGCTCCCCGCGGCACAGCCGAGCTGGGCGATCGGCAACTGCCCGGTCGCGGTGGAGAACCCCAGCTCGTTGATCATCCAGACGATCGGGGACGGCATGGTGAATCCCGTGCAGGAGACGAAGACCACGGCGTGAATCTCGTCGCGGGACAGCTCCGCGTGGGCGAGGGCCCGTTCGACGAGCTCCGGCAGATACCGCTTGACCGCGTTCCGGTACAGCGCGGCACGGGCCGGGACACCGGGGTGCCGCAGGGTGTCCTCCATCGGCTGGAGGATCCGCCGTGTCTGGACGCCGGTGTTCTCGATGAGCCGCAGCGCGGCCTCCAGCCGGGGATGGTCGGCATGGATCCGGCGCGCGCTCTCGATGGTGTCCTTGAGGGTGATCTCGTGGTCCGGGAACATCGTCGCGGGGCGGCAGAGCACAGGCACGTCAAATCCATTCTGCCAATGCGAAAAGGGCGAAGAACGAGGCGAGCAGCCGCGGCATGTGCAGCCAGGACGGCATGGTCGCCCCCAGTCGTGAACGCGCCACGGCGACCATGATCCAGATCGCGTACGGAAGGGTGATCAGCGGCGCCGCCGGGGCGAGCGCGTCCAATTCCCGGGCGACCAGGGCCATACAGAGATATGGTGCGGCCAGGAAAAGCACATAGGCCGTTTTGGCGGTACGGGGCGACATCCGCTGGGCGATGGTCCGTTTACCGGCCGCCAGATCCCCGCCGGTGTCCCGGAGATTGTTGTGAAACATGATCACCACGAACAGGAATCCGGCGGCCGCGGCACTGAGCCAGACCGGCGCGGTGAGCTGTTCCACATTCACCCAGATCACGACGCCCACCACGAAGCAGCCGGTGAGCAGGAAGTCCATCACCTCACCGAGCGCTCGGTGGCCGATCGGCGACGGTCCGCCGGAGTAGAGGAGGGTCGCGAAGGCCAGCGGGATCACCAGGACCGACAGCGGGCTCGTCGTGTAGAGGAGATAGCTGAACCCGGCCGTGGAGACGGCGAAGCAGCTGAGCCCCACCAGCCGTACTCGCTCCATGGGAAGTCCCAGGTCGAGGGCGCTCCCGGGACGGGCGTTCCCGGGTCGGTCGACCCCGCTGCGGTAGTCGTCGTAGTCGTTGATCAGCCGGCGGCTGATGCTCTCCGGGATGAACAGGGCCAGGGTCAGCAGGGCGCGCGGCGGCGACAGCGTCCCCAGATGGCGGGCGACGGAGAGGGCGAAGGCCGCCTGCAGCAGAACGACGGCGGTCATCGGCAGCGCGAGTGCGGATATCCAGGCGCGAATCGACCCGGCCGACGCCTGCCCCGTCCTGTTCGGACTGTTCGCACTGTTCGCCACGGTCGGCTTCGACGGTCCTCGGGCCCGGGATTCGGACATGTGGAACTCCCCACTTCGACGGCGTCGGCGGGTCCTGGGGCACAATTCGAGGACGCTAGGCGAAGGCCGGACAGAACGTCCAGAGACAGCGTTGTCCGCTGGGGACATCACTGTCCTTATCGCTCTGACGGACGACTGGTAGCGTGACCGGCCGTTCGTGTTCTCCGATGACGGGGTCGCCGTGTCTCCTGAAATGCAGAACGAGCAGCAGACGGCCGAAGAGCCTTATCCGTTCGGCACGTACGACGGGCTTCTTCTCCATTCCCGTTACCAGCGGGTCCGGGCGGAAGGGCGGCTGTGTCCGGTACGGATGCCCTACGGGGACCGGGCGCTCCTGGCGACCCGATACGCGGATGTCAGGGCCGTGCTCGGCGACCCGCGGTTCGGCCGGACGATACCCGCCGGTCTCGACCAGCCGCGGGTCACCCCCGAGGTCCTTCCTCTCGGTCTGATGGAGATGGACCCGCCCGACCACACCCGGATCCGGCGGCTGATCGCGTCGGCGTTCACCCCGCGGCGCGCCGAACGGCAGCGTCCGTCGACACGGCGGCTCGCCGAACGCCTCATCGACGACATGATCGCGTCCGGCGGCTCCGCCGATCTGGTGAAGGGCTTCGCCTTTCCCCTGCCGATCGGGGTGATCTGCGATCTCCTCGGCGTGCCGTACGACGACCGGGACGAGTTCCACACCTGGGTCGTGGCGATGAACGAACTGGCGTCGGGGCAGGCCGACGAGTCCCGGATGGAGAACATCGGCCGGATGATGGCGTATCTCTCCGGACTGATCGCCGAGCGGCGCGCGGTGCCGACCGACGACCTCATCGGGAAGCTGGTACGGGATACCGACGAGGGCGCCGAGGAGAACGACCGGCTCGGCGATGACGAACTCGTCTTCCTCAGCATGCTGCTGCTGGTCGGCGGCTACGAGACGACGGCGAACCAGATCGGCAACTTCGTCTATCTGCTGCTCACCCACCCCGACCAGCTGGAGCTGCTGCGCCGCAGGCCCGAATTGCTGCCGGGCGCGGTCGAGGAGCTGCTGCGCTACACCCCGCTGGCCGTCTCCGCGATGTATCCCCGGTACGCCAGGTCCGAGGTCGTGCTCGGCAACGAGGACGAGGCCGGGACCGACCGGTACGCGGAGGCCGGGGACGCCGTGTCCGTCGTGGCCGAGGGATGTCCGGTCCTCACCTCGACCGCGGCGGCGAACCGGGATCCCCGGGTCTTCCCGGACCCCGACCGGCTCGACATCACCCGTGACGCCGCCGGGCATCTCGGCTTCGGTCACGGCGCGCACCACTGCGTGGGAGCGTCGCTGGCGCGGATGGAGTTGCAGGTCGCGCTCGGGCGGCTGCTGGAACGGCTGCCGGGGCTACGGCTCGCGGTCGGCCCCCGCTCGATCGCGTGGCAGCCCAATCTGCTCTTCCGCGGCCCCGTGGAACTCCCGGTCACCTGGTGACGGGACGGCGGGCCGCGGTACGGCGCGCCCGCCGGAACGGCGCCGTACATCCGTACCGGTGCCGCAGGACGGACGACCAGCAGTCCCGGCGGCCCGCGCCGCCGGGACCAGGACCCCAGGGGGGCAGGATGGACCACGCACCGCCGCCGGCCCCGGTGGCCGCAGGCACGACGACCGCGGCGCGCTCGGTACTCGGCCGGCTCGAACCCGACCTCCTGCGCGTACGGCGGTCCGTCGTGGCCGCCGCCGCGGCCGGTCTCCCGACCGCCGACGCGCCCTTCACCCACTACGTACGACGCCAGGGGCGGCTCTTCCGACCCGTTCTCACCCTGGTCTCCGCCTATGTGTGCGACGGTCCGCGCACCCCGTCCCAGGGGGACCGGCTGATCGCCGCGGCGACCGCCGTCGAGCTGCTGCATCTGGCCACGCTCTGCCACGACGACCTGTGCGACCGGGCCGCGACCCGCCGCGGCCACCCGACGGTCAACGCCGAGTTCGGCGACGACGCGGCGCTGCTGGCGGGCGACCATCTGATCGCCTGCGCCATGTCGGTGCTCGCCGGGATCGGCGGCGACGCGACCCGGATCGCCGGGGAGACCCTCAAGGAGCTGTGTCTGGGGCAGCTGCTCGAACTCGACGCCGTCCACCGGCTCGACCGCACCGAGGGGGCGTACTTCACCGTTGTCTCCGGCAAGACGGCGGCACTGATGGCGGCCTGCGCGCGGCTCGGCGCCTCGGCCGCCGGGGCGTCCGAAGCCGACCGGGACATCATGGCCCGGTTCGGCCACAGCCTGGGGGTGGCGTTCCAGATCTGGGACGACGTCCTGGACATCTGGGCGCCGCCCGGCATCACCGGCAAGCCGCCCGGCAAGGACGTCGAGAACGGCGTCTTCACCCTGCCCGTGATCCACGCGTTGCGGCAGGGCGGCACCGAGCTGCCCCGGCTGCTGACCCGCCGTCCGTTCACCCCCCGGGACCACGAGGCCGTCGTCCGGGAACTCGACCGGCTCGGATCCCGGCGGTACGCCGTCGAAGCGGCGCGGGCGCGGATCGCGGACGCCCTGGCCGGGGTGCGGGAGCTGGGCTCGTCCGTGGACGCGGTGGCCCCGCTCGTGGAGGTCGCCCGGCATCTCATGCCCGAGATCGACCATCTGCTGCCGCAGGGCCCCGGCCCGGACGGCGAAGGGACGGCACCATGAGCACCGAAGCGGCCCGCGCGGACGACTGGGCGGCGCTGGCGGCGGCCCGGAGCGCCGTCCGGGGCACGCAGGACGGCGAGGGCGGGTGGCCGGGTGAGTTCGCCACCGGCGGTACGTCCTGGGAGTCCGCGGACATCCTGCTGCGGCACCTGCTCGACGCGGTCGACCCGACGCACGTCGCGGCCCAACGCAACTGGATCGTCTCCCAGCAGAACGACGACGGCGGCTTCCCCCTGTGGACCGGCGGCCCTTCGAAACCGTCGGTCACCGTCCTGACCCATGTCGCGCTCCAGCTCGCCGGGTACGACGACGACCGGGAGCGGCTAGACCGGGCCGCGCGGTTCGTCCGGGCGAACGGCGGGATCGAGGCCGCCGAGTTCATTCCCACCCGGTTCTGGCTGGCGTTCGCGGGCGTCACGAGCTGGGACGAGGTCCCGGCGGTGCCGCCGGAGCTGATCCTGCTGCCGTCCTGGTTCCCCGGCAATGTGAACGACTTCGAGCCACTGGCCCGGGAGATCGTCGTCGCGGTCGGCATCCTCGCCGGCATCCGCCCCGTACGCCGGCTGCCGATCGACGTCGAGCCGCTGCGGCGCGACAACCCCGCGGCCTTCTCCCCGCGTACCGCGGTCAACCGGGCCGCCGCGGGCGCGGCACTGGGCACGGCCCGCGCCCTGCGGCGTCTCTCGCCGCCGCCCCTGCGGCAGGCGGCGCTCCGGCGGTCGGAGCGGTGGTTACTGAGTCGGCAGGAGTCCGACGGAAGCTGGGGCGGCACGTGGACCGAGACCATGGTCGTCGTCCTCACTCTCTGGTCCCTGGGATACGGCTCCGGGCACCCCGTCGTCCGTAAGGCGCTGGACGCGTGCGCGAGTTATGCCATCGAGCACGGGGACACCCGGCGCGTCCTGGTCTTCCCCTCCACGGTCATGAACACGGCGCTCACCCTGCGCGCGCTGGCCGCCGGGGGCGGGCGCGCCGGATCGGATCCCGTGGTCGACCGGGCCGTCCACTGGCTGATGACCCACCGCAGCGACAGCACCCACAACGCGCCCCACCCGCCGGCCATGGTCTGGGACTACGAGGGCATCCCCACCATCAACCCCGACGTCGACGACACCGCGATGGTCATCGCGGCACTCCACCGTCTCGACGTGCCGCGCTCCCCCGAGGTCGCCGCCGCGATCGCCGAGGGGCTGCGGTGGATCCTCGCCGGGCAGTCCCCGTCCGGCGGCTGGACCGGATACGGCGTGGACCACTGGTCGCTCCTCGGCAAGGGCGTCCTGGCCGGTATCAGCTTCATCGAACAGCCCTCCCCGTGCGTCACCGCGCATATTGTGGAGACACTGCACCTGGAGGGCCTCGGCTGGCACCCGGCGACCCGCCGGGCCGTCCGCTGGCTCCTCGGCCGGCAGGAGCCCGAGGGTTCCTGGCCCGCCCGCTGGGGTGGCCGGCTGTACGGCACGTCGCAGGTCCTCGTCGCCCTCGCGGCGGCAGGTTACGGCAGCGGGCACCCGGCCGTGGCCGCCGGCATGGAGTGGATCTACCAGCACCAGAACGACGACGGCGGCTGGGGCGAGGACATCCCGTCCACCCTGGGCACGACGGAGCACGGCACGGGCGAGAGCACGGTGGTCCAGACGGCCTTCGGTGTCGTCGCCGCGTACGCCTCCGGGCTGGTGGACGCTCAGCGGGTCGAGGCCGCGGTGGCGTATCTGCTGAAACACCAGGACGACGACGGCGGCTGGTCGGACACCCGTGAGTGGTTCGTCGTCATCCCCAACAACGTGTACTCCCTCGACCAGGCGCTCACCAACGCCTTCGCCCTGTGGGCGCTGGCGCTGCACGCCCGGCACACCGAGCGGAAGGACCTGCCGTGACCGTCACCGACGTCGCCGAGTACGACGCCTGGTCGTCCCTGTGGTGGCGCCGCCGCGGCCCCTTCTCGACTCTCCGCTGGCTGGCCCGCGCCCGCGCCTCCCACGTCCCGCCCGCCCGCCGCGACGACGCGGTCCTCGTCGACGTCGGCTGCGGCGGCGGGCTGCTCCACCCCTTCGTCGCGGACAGGGGATACCGCCATATCGGCATCGACATGTCCACGAAGAGCGCGGAGGTGGCGACGCGCCACGGTGTCGACGAGGTCCTGATCGCGGACATCTCCGCCCCGCTCCCCCTCCCCGACGCCTCCGCCGACGTCGTCACCGCGGGCTGCTGCCTGGAACACGTGCCCAACCCGGAGGACGTGATCGCCGAGTGCTGCCGCGTCCTGCGCCCGGGCGGCACTCTCATCATGGACACCATCGCCGACACCCTGTTGGCACGGCTGTCCGTCATCACGTTCGGCGAGAACGTCCCCCTGATGTTCGCGGCCCCCAAAGGCACCCACGACCACCGCCTGTTCATCTCCCCGTCCCGGGTCGTCACGGCCTGCGCGGAGAACGGCGTCCCGGTGACCCCCTTCGGCCTGGTCCCGAAGGCGGGGCAGCTGACGGCCTGGGTGGCGGGGCGGTGGAGCGGCGACGTGGGGATCCGCCGGGTGCGGAGCACGAGCGTCATCTACGGGGTGGTGGGGGTGAAGTCACCGGTGGGATCGACACCGGACTCCACGGACTCCACGGGCTCGTCAAGGACCGGAGGCCGTGCGGATTGGCCGGTTCAGCGGGCCAGGTAGCCGGCCGGGCCCATGACGATCAGGGGGGCGTCGGCCGGGCGGAGGGCACGCAGGAGGGTTTTCATCGCCGGGCGGGAGAGGGCGACGCAGCCCTCCGTACCGCCGCCGTGGCCGATATGGACCCAGATGCCGCCACCGCGCGATGCGCCAAGGGGGCGGGTCCAGTCGGACGGCGTGCGGCCGGGGACGCGGTTGTAGTCGATGGCGACGACGTGGTCGAAGGCCCCGGCCTTCGGTTCGTCCTCGAAGTTCAGGCCCCCGACGCGGTAGATCGGGTCCCGGTGGTAGGGCAGTTCGGTCCCGGGGTCGGGGAGCCGTCCGCCCGCGTCCGTGAGGGTGAAGGTGCCGATCGGGGTCCGCAGATCACCCTGGACGTGGTGGCCGGTCCAGCCCCGGTGTCCGTTGCGGGCGGGCCAGACGGGGGACTCGGGGCGCCAGCCGCGGGCCGGGTCACGGCGGTAGAGGACGGCCCGGGCGTGGTTGGAGTTCTCGGCGTCGCCGGTGACGACGAGTACCTGACGGGTCCCGGCACCGACGGTCCTCCGGGTCGCCGGGCCGAGCCCGGGTATCTCGGCGGGGCGCCGTTCCGTCGCCGACGGCGACGGGCGGGGCGGGCCGCCCGCGCGGGTCGTGGGCGCCGCCGCCCGGTCGTCGTCGGCGTCGCCCGCCGAGCAGGCGCCGAGGAGAGCGGAGGCTCCGACGAGGAGCGCGGCACGGCGGGTGCGGGGGTGTTCGGGGATCGGCGTCATCACTGCTTCCGGGGGTTTAGGGCCTGGTACGGCCGGTTGCGGTGGCCGTTTCACGGGTAACGGGGCGGGCGGGCGCGGCGGTTGCCCGTACCGGTGGCGCTGGCCCGGGGATGCGACGAGAGGTGGAGCGGGAGTCCGCCCCAGGTCGCAGCCGGGGACGGCGCGGATGGGACCCGGGGTGGAGCGAGTCGGGCCCCGGAGCTGATGATCAAGAACCGTCCCGGGGCCTACCGTCCTGGACATGACCTCCATCCGACGCGGCCCGGTGGCCGCGCTGCTCGCCCTGGCCATGACCCTTCCCCTGGTACAGACCGCCGTCGCGGCGCCCGCCGCCGCGCCCGCCCCGGTCTCCCGTGACGCGGTGGCCCGGCAGGCCGAACTGCCCCGGCCGACCGGCCCGTACGCCGTCGGTGCGAGCACCCTGCCGCTGGCCGAGAACGGCCGTACCGACCCGTGGGTGCCGGAGTCGGGCGCGCGGCGGACACAGGTGACGCTGCACTACCCCGCCGTCGGCGGCACGGGCGGCGCGCCCCGGCCGTATATGACGGTCGAGGAGGCCCGCGCGCTGATCACCGCCATGGAGCTGCTGCCGCCGGGCAGTGAAGGGCCGCTCTCCGCGACCCGGTCCTGGGCGCGGCAGGATGCCAGGCCGGCGAAGGGACGGTTCCCGCTGGTCGTGCTCTCGCCGGGGTTCGGGGGGCCGCGGGTGAGTCTGACCCATCTCGCCGAGGACCTGGCGTCCCGGGGCTATGTGGTGGCGTCCGTTGACCACGCCTACGAGTCGGTGGCGACGACGTTCCCGGGCCGGGGGCTGCTGCCGTGCGTGGCCTGTCAGAAGGTCGGGACCGGGGAGATCTCGTACGCCGACGTCACCGCCGCGCGGGCGAAGGACGTGTCGCACCTCATCGACCGGCTGACGGGCCCGCGGCCCGTATGGAAGCACGCCGGGATGATCGACTCGCGGCGGATCGGGATGGCGGGCCATTCGATCGGCGGCGCTTCGGCCGCGCACACCATGGCGACCGACCCGCGGGTGGACGCGGGCGTCAACATGGACGGCAGCTTCTTCGTACCGATCCCCGCGGACGGTCTGAAGGGCCGCCCGTTCCTGCTGCTGGGGGCCGAGGACGGGGCGCCCGGCAGCGGGGACGCCAGCTGGGACGCGGGATGGCGGCAGCTCTCCGGCTGGAAACGCTGGCTGACGGTGACCGGGAGCGCCCATGACAGCTTCAGCGACGCGCCGGTCCTGGCCGAGCAGCTCGGCGGTTCACCGGGCGGCCCGGGGCTGAGCGGCGACCGGGCGGCCCACCTCAATCGTGTCTATGTCGCGGCCTTCTTCGACCGGCACCTCAAGGGCGCGTACCGCCCGGTGCTGAACGGCCCGGCCGCCGCCCATCCGGAGGTCGTCTTCCACGCCCCCGGCCGCCGCTGAACCCGCGCCTTGGGAGGTCGTACGGCCCGACACGCGCAGGTGTCCGTACGGTACGGTCCGCGTCCGGTGCCCCCGGTTACAGTCTCCCGGACGACGGATCGCCGCTCGTGTCGATCCGCGGCACCCCCCGTACGACCTAGGGGTGAGAGGGTCCGAGCCGCGGACCCGGATCGTCCGAGGAGCCGGATCATGAAGTACATGCTGATCATGCGGGCCACCCAAGAGGCGTTCGCGAAGATGGCGGGCACCGATTTCGACGAGATGCTGACGATCGTCGGCCGGCACAACGACGAGATGATCCGCGCCGGGGTGCTGGTCGCGGCCGAGGGGCTCGACCCGGACGGCGGGGTGATCGTCGACTACGCGTCGGAGCCGCCCCTGGTGACGGACGGCCCCTACGGGGAGACCAAGGAGCTGTTCGTCGGGTACTACGTCCTCAATGTGGCGTCGAGGGAAGAGGCCGTCGAGTGGGCCAGGCGCTCACCGATCACCGGCGCCGGTCTCACGACCGAGATCCGACGGGTGACCACCATCGACGAGTTCCCGCAGGACAACCAATGGGTGCAGAAGGAGCGGACGTGGCGGGAGGCCACGGGCCAGCTCTGAGCGGCAGCGGTGGTCCCGGCCCGGCGGGCCGGGACGCCGTCGCCGCCGTCTGGCGGATCGAGTCGGCGCGGATCGTCGGCGCGCTCGCGCGCTGGACCGGCGATTTCGCGCTGGCCGAGGACCTGGCCCAGGAAGCGCTGGCGGAGGCGCTGGTGACCTGGCCCCGGGACGGTGTGCCCCGGCGTCCCGCGGGATGGCTGCTGACGGTGGGACGGCGCCGGGCGATCGACGCGTTCCGCCGCCGGGCCGCGCTCGACGAGCGGTACGCCGTCCTCGCCCACGACCTGGCCGAGGGCGGCGCCGTCACGGGCGGCCCGGCCGCCGATCCGGACGGCGGCGATGTGCTGTGGGATCCGGACCGGGTCGACGACGACGTCCTGGCGCTGATGTTCACCGCCTGCCATCCGGTGCTGTCGCGGGAGGCCGGGGTCGCCCTGACCCTGCGGGTGGTCGGCGGTCTGACGAGCGACGAGATCGCGCGGGCGTTCCTGGTGCCGACGGCGACCGTGCAGGCACGGATCACCCGGGCGAAGAAGGCCCTGCGGGCGGCCGGGGTGCCGTTCGCCGTGCCGTCCGCGGCGGAGCGCGCGGAACGCGTCGGCCCGGTACTTGGCGTGATCTATCTGATCTTCACCCAGGGGTCGTCCGCCGCCACCGGCGACCGGCTGATCCGCTTCGATCTGGCGGGTGAGGCGCAGCGGCTGGCGCGGGTGCTGAGCCGACTGGTGCCCGAAGAGCCGGAAGCCCACGGTCTGCTGGCGCTGCTGGAGCTGACGGCGGCGCGATTCCCCGCCCGGGTGGGCCCCGACGGGGACGCGATCCTGCTGGAGCGGCAGGACCGGCGGCGCTGGGACCGGGCGGCGATCCGCCGCGGCCGGGCCGCCCTGGCGCGCGCCGGGCGCGCGGGCCGCGGTCTGGGCGCCTACGGCGTCCAGGCGGCGATCGCCGAGTGCCATGCCGTCGCCCCGTCCGTGGCGGAGACCGACTGGCGGCGGATCGTCACGCTGTACGACGCCCTCGCACGGCTCGCGCCGTCACCGGTGGTGGAGCTGAACCGTGCCGTCGCCGTGTCGATGGCACGGGGTCCGGCGGTGGCGCTGCCGCTCGTGGACGCGCTGGCGGCCCGGGGCGCGCTGACGGGCTCCCGGCTGCTGCCCGCCGTACGGGGCGAACTGCTGGCCCGGCTGGGCCGGACCACCGAGGCGCGCGCCGAGTTCGCCCGGGCGGTGGAGTGGTGCGGGAACGACCGTGAACGGGCGGCGCTGGAGCGTCGTATCGCGGAGTTGGACGGGCCCGGCTGAATGGGCGGCGGGCCGGTACCGGCCGATCCGCCGGGCCCGGTGCCGGCGGACCGCGCCGCCCGGCGCCGAACGCCGTGGTGGTGCCGGCGGACGGCCGGACGTCCCGGCCCGGGCGGCGTCCGCCGTGCCGGACCGTGGTGGGGCTGTTGCCGCGCCCTACGGGGACACCCGCCCCCGGCCCGGGCCCGGGCCCAAGTGGTCACCATCGGCCCCGCCTGACCGGCCCCGGTGCGGGCCGCGGGTCCCGTCCGGTCGAGAGGATCGGACGGGACCCATGGCCGGCCCCGGTGGGTCAGCGGGTGCAGTTGATCGCGGCGTAGCCGTCCCACCAGCCGTACCCGGCCCGGTCGGAGTAGGCGTAGAGCAGCACGCACTGTTCATGGGTGTATCCGGAGATCAGCGCGTGCCGACGAGCCGTGTTCTCGGCCTCCCGCTTCGCCTTGCCGGAGCTCTGCTCGTACGAGGTGGCCGTGAAGACCTGCGCCTCCTTGGCGTCGGCGTCGGCGTGCGCGACGGCGGGTACGAGCGTGACGAGGCCCGCGATGGCCAGGGCGGCGCCGCCCCGGATGAGCGTACGAGTCATTTCGGTATCCCCATTCCTGGTGGAAGAGTTGCTGGAAGAGTTGCTGGAAGTGCGGTGGAAGTGCTGGTGGACGTCGGTGTGCTTCAGCGCTGGCAGAACAGTTCGGCGGTCGCCGAGTACACGCCGCCACCGACCGACCTGACCTGGGTCGCGCGGACATGGCAGTGGTTCGCCTGCCAGCCCGCCGACTGCGCGGCCTCGTAGGCCCGCCGGATCGCGCTGTCCACCGCCTGGCCCTGCGAAGTGCCCAGCGCGGTGCCGGTGAACGTCCTTACCTCGGCCGGGACGGACCGCTGTTGGGCGGCTTCGGCTCCCGCCGGGGCCGCCTGGACGGAGGTGACACCTCCGACGAGGAAGGCCGAGGCGGCGACGGCCACGGCGGTGGAGCGCAGATACGACGAGGACGAGCGGGCCACAGGGACTCCTCGATGGTCGCTTCGACAACCGTCGGAAACGGGCGTCGCCGTCTTCGACGACGTGTTCCTTCACCGAACGGCGTCTGAGGGATTCGGCCGAGCGGCCGGCTTGACGGTCCACAGCTTCGGCAGCCCGGCGGACGGCGGGCAAGCGCTGCGGGATCGGGTGCAACGGTGGAACCATTCCACCCCCGGTGACGTGGGATCACTCGACGGGGGTGGAATGCCGCCCCGACACGTTGGGGGCGGGGACGGTTGAGCGCTCTGGAGTCGGATACGGAGGTGTTCGCGCGTCGGCTGCGCGAACTGCGGGAGGCGTCGGGGCGCAGTTACGGTGCCTTGGCCCGCCGGGTGGGGGTCAACGCCTCGACCCTGTACCGCTACTGCTCCGGTCGGACCGTGCCGCTGGACTTCGTCGCAGTCGAACGGCTGGCGCGGCTGTGCGGCTGCCAGGGCGAGGATCTCGTATCGCTGCACCGACTCTGGGTGCTGGCGGACGGGGAGCGCCGCAGACGTCAGGCGTCGGCGGCGGCCGGAGCGCGGCAACGGAGCGCGGCGGGATCGTCGGAGGCGTTACCGGGGCAGGGCGGCGGCGGGTGCCCGGCGGGCCCCGAAGCCCCTGAGGCGTCCGAAGTCCCGGAGGGCACCGGGACGGCCGCCGCCGTGGGAGGTTCGTCCGCGGTAGCCGTCGTGCCGGCGGAGCGGTCGGCCGAAGGGCCCCGGCCGGCGGCGGCCGGGTCCACCGTGTCGCCGGGAGGTCCACGGCGAAGGCGCCGGACCGCCCGTGCCACCGGCCTGGTCGCCGCCGCGACCGTCCTCATCCTGTTTCTTCTGTCGGCGTTCGAGTACTCCCCGTCCTTCCGGGAAGGACCGGTGGGCCGGGAACGCGCCACCGCTCCGCGGGGCACGGGCACCCCCGCCGTCCCCGCCGTCCCCTCCGGATCCGCACCGGGCCCGTCCGCTTCACCCTCCTCATCGGCTTCGCCACGGGATACGGCCGCGGGACCGCCGGCCCGCCCCTCCGCCGCCGCGGGTCCGCGCCGCACCGGCTCAGCCACCGCGCCCCGGAAGTCTCCCGCGGCCTCGGAACCCCCCGGTGGCGCCGCGCCGTTCATCTGGAGCGTCGACCACCACGTCTGGGCGGCCGACTGCAACCACGCCTATATCGTCGACCGCCCGCCGGCGGCGGTCCCCCCGCCGCCCGCCATGGCCGACTCCGAAGCCTGGGCCCGCGCCCTCGGCGCGGTGCACAAGGGCGACACCCTCATCAGGGTGACCGTCCAGGGCCGCGGTGAGCGGACGGTGGCACTCCGGGCGCTCCGGGTCCGGATCGCCGACCGGCGTCCCCCACAGCGTCGGAACGTCTACTGGACGGGTCCGCCCTGCGGAGGGGCGCTGGCCCCCCGGAGTTTCGCCGTCGACCTCGACGCCACCCGCCCGTCGGCCCGTCCGATGCCCGGGTACGACTCCGGGGCGGAGATCCCCGCCGTGTCGTTCCCGTACCGGGTCTCGGCACGGGACCCGGAGGTCCTTCTCGTTGTCGGCCGCACGGTGAACTGCGACTGCGACTGGTATCTGGAGCTGGGGTGGAGCAGCGGGGACCGCTCAGGGACCGTACGGATCGACGACGCCGGACTGCCGTTCCGCACGAGCGGTGTCCGGGACGGACCCGCCTACCTGTACGACGACGGGACCCGGCGCTGGGTCCCGGCCGATGGCGGTGGCGGTGGCGAGGACGAGAGCGAGAGCGAGAGCAAGGGCGAGGGCACCCGCCCACACGGAGTAGGAAGCCCCGTCGTCGTCCGTCGAACGATGCAGCGCGAAATCGTTCGGGCGGCCGACGGTCCGCTCTCCGTACCGCTCCTACGATCGAAGCCTCCCCCGACGAACCGCACGCGAGTGCCGTAAGGAAAGGGCCAGCGATGAGGCCTGCCCGCAGGAATCTGACCGATGGAACCGTGACCGCCCTCGCCGGTCTCGCCTTGATGTTGTTCACCGACGGGGTCGAGGTCCCGGTCGTCACCCTCACCAAAGTGGGCGTGGTCATGATGGCCATCGGCGCCGCCGGAGTGCTCGTCGGCCTCGTTCAGTCGAGGAAGTCCGAGCAGACGTAGGGACCGACCTGGCCGGCTCGGGCTCGGAGGGTGACCCGGATGTCGTCCGTCCGCTTCGTTTCGCGCCCGTCGGTCACGGCCCGTGCCCTGGCGAAGGTGCACACGAGTTGTCCCATCAGGTTCCGGTCCCTCGGCTCCGTGGGCGACAGCTCGTCATCGGGGACCGTGACGGCGACCGTGTCGCCCTCGTAGACGGCTTCGAACCGGAAGTAGGGATCGTCGCGCACCAGTGACACCAGTCCGGCCGCGCGCTCCACCTTCGACGGGCCCATGGTCAGTTCCTTGATGACGACGGCGGGATACGCGAGGTCGTCGGCCGTCAGATCCGGGCGTGGTACGGCCTCCAGGCGTCCGGTCGGGGAGACGAAGTACATCCGCATCCCCTTGGTCAGCCCGCCGGGGGCCTGCCCGCCGTCGAGGACCCCCGTGGGGCGGACCCCGCATCCGGCGACGAGCACGGCGGCCAGTGCCGTCAGGGCGAGCCGGGTCGCCGGGCGTACGGCGGTCATCGTGTCTCCTCGGGGGCGGGGCGGCGGGGCAGCCGCAGGGTGAACAGGGCGCCGCCGTCCGGCCGGTCGGCGGCGACGACGGTCCCGCCGTGCAGCCGGGCGTTCTCCAGGGCGATCGCGGTGCCGAGTCCGCTGCCCTCGGAGCGGGTCCGGGCGCTGTCCGCCTTGTAGAAGCGGTCGAAGACATGGGGAAGCACATCGGGCGGCAGCCCCGGGCCGCGGTCGGCGACCTCGACGGTCGCCCCGCCGGCGTCGGCGGCCAGGGCCACGGTGACGGGTTCGGCCCCGTGCCGCAGGGCGTTGCCGACGAGATTGGCGACGATCACGTCGAGCCGCCGCCGGTCCACCGGCAGGGTGACGGCCGGACCCGGTTCGAGGCGTACCCGGTCGGTCCAGCCGCGCAGCGACAGGGTGGCGCGGACGGCTTCCGCGAGATCGGTGTCGGACACATTGAGCCGGGCCGCGCCCGAGTCGAAGCGCGACATCTCCATCAGGTCCTCCACGAGCCGGGCGAGCCGGGCGGTCTCCTCGGTGACCGTGCGCGCGGCGCGGGCCGAGTCCGGGGGGAGCGATCCCGCGTCCTCGTCGAGGACGGTGGCGACCATCGTCATCGCGGCGAGCGGGGTGCGCAGTTCGTGCGAGACGTCGGCGACGAAGCGCTTGGCCCGGGCGTCCTGTTCGCGCAGTTCGGCGACGGACGCCTCCAGCGCGTTCGCCGTCTCGTTGAAGTCGCGCGCGAGGTCGGCGAGTTCGTCCCGGCCCCGGACCCGGACCCGGGACGAGAGGTCACCCGCGGCGTGTCTGCGGGTGGCCCGGCCGAGTTCGCGTACCGGACGCAGTACGGTGCCGGCGGCCAGCAGCGCGAGGACGACGGCGAGCAGCACCACCGGCACCATGGCGTCGCGGACCGCGGCGAGCACCCCCGTGGTGTGCTCCAGCTCCGCCCGCAGGGATACGACGGCGAAGACGTCGAGGCCGGAGGGGCGGGCCGTGTCGGTGGTGACGGGGGTGCCGACGACGAGATACGGGCTGCCGCGCCAGTCGACGCGCTGGAAGCTGATCCGGTCGCGGGTGCGGACGGCTTCGCGCAGGGCGGGGGTGATCCGCGTCCGGTCGGCGGACGGGTCGGACGCCCCCGTCAGCGACCGGTACCGGGTCACGACGAGGGCGCCGTCGCCGAGTCCGTCCGCGATCCGGTCCGCGAGGCGGGACAGGGCGACCCCGTCGGCCGGGATGTCGAAGTCGGCCGCGGCCTGCTCCATCCGGTTCCGGAAATCCGTCAGGACCGCGTTCTGTTTGCGGTCCAGGACGGCGTTACGGGACTCCCGGTACGCGAACGCGGTCGCGGTCAGCCCGCTGACCAGGGCGACCAGGACGAAGGCGACGACGAGCCGGGTCCGCAGCCCGCCGAACCAGCGGAGCCGGCGCAGCCGGGGGCGGCGCGGGGCGGGCGGAGTCCCGGCCGGTCCCGTGAGCCCGCCCGGCGCGTCGTCCTCCCCGCCGGCCCCCGTACCGCCCGCTCGCCGCGTCCTCACAGCGGGCCGAAGCGGTAGCCGAAGCCCCGCACGGTCTGGATGAAGCGGGGCCGTGCGGGGGTGTCCTCGATCTTGGCGCGCAGTCTGCCGACGGCCGCGTCGACCAGGCGCGAGTCCCCGAGGAAGCCGTGGTCCCAGACCGATTCCAGCAGCTGTTCGCGGCTGAAGACGCGCCCCGGGGACGCGGAGAGTTCGAGCAGGAGCCGCAGCTCGGTGGGGGGCAGCGCGATCGGCGTCCCGTTCTTGGTGACGGTGAGCCCGGCCCGGTCGATCACCAGGCCCGCGTGGTTCTCCCCCCGGGCCGCCTTGACCGGTTCGGCCCGGCGCAGCGCCGCCCGGATCCTGGCCTCCAGGACGGGTGCGGTCACCGGCTTGACCACGTAGTCGTCGGCGCCCACCTCAAGCCCACCGACGATGTCGGAGTCGTCGCCGCGCGCGGTCAGCATGATCACGGGGACGGTCGAGCCGGAGGCGCGGAGCCGGCGGCAGACCTCGAAACCGTCGATGCCGGGCAGCATCAGATCGAGGACGGCGATCTCGACGGCCGCGCCCGCCGGTCCCGCCAGCAGGGCGAGGGCCTCCTCGCCGGTGGCGGCCGTGGCGACGTCGTAGCCGTGTCTGCGCAGCACCAGCTCCATTCCGTCGCGTACGGACATGTCGTCCTCGATGAGCAGCACATGGGCCATGGGCCCGATTATGCGCGACGTTTCCCCTGTTCAGGGCCGGTGGGAGCGGGGTGGGGGCCCGGTCCCGGGCATTGTTACGCGTTCATCACGCGGCCATGGAAACGCCGCCATGTCGGGGCTCGACGGTGAGCCTCATGACCAACCACACCGTCTCCCGCGGAGCCGCCCGGCTCCGGCTCGCCGCGGTCGTCGCCGCTCCCCTGCTGGTCCTCTCCGCCGCGTGCCGCGGCGGGGAGGGCGTCCGGGCGCACGAAGGCGAGGAGATCGCCTCCGTCGCCGACCAGCCGGCCCCCGCCGGGTCGGCCCGCGCCGGCGGGGGTTCGCCGAAGCCCGCCGCCTCGGGCCGGAGCGCCTTCTACGACGCACAGCTCACCTACGTCCGGTGCATGCGCACCAAAGGCGGGGTGAAGGACTTCCCCGATCCGAAGCTCAGCGGCTATCTCGACTGGCCGAAGATCGACGACGTCGTGGACCCGAAGGGCCGGGGCGAGGAGTACAAGGGCGGCCGGAACGCTGTGTGCTTCCCCGAGATGGAGGCCGCGATGGAGCTGGCGCCGAAGCGGGACAAACAGAAGGACTACGAGTCGATGCTGGCGCACGCCAAGTGCATGCGCGACAACGGGGTCTCCGCCTTCACCAACCCCACGCTGTCCGGCGGCGGGGTGATCCCCGGCGGCGACCCCAACCCCGGGAACCCGGTCATCGACCCGAAGTCCCCCGGGTACGAGCGGTCCCGTGAGGCGTGCGCGAGCAAGCTGCTCGAAGGTCTGGACGGGATGCAGTAGATGCGACGCCGTACCGGACTCCTCATCGGCGGGACCGCCGTCGCCGCCGCGGTGGGCGCGGGTGCCCTGGTGTACGGCGCCGGCGGGACGGACGGGCGCGGTGACGGCCGCGACCGAGTGCCCGCCACCGCCGCCGTCACCAGGGCCGATCTCGTCCAGTCCCACACCGTCGACGGGAAGATCGACTTCGCGCGGCGCCGGGCGGTGAAGTCGGCCGTGCCCGGGACGGTGACCGTCGCGCCGAGGGAAGGCGCCACGGTCACCCGCGGGCAGGCCCTGTACGAGCTGGACGACAAGCCCGTGACCCTGCTGTACGGGCCGGTGCCCGCGTTCCGCGAGATGAAGGTGGGCGATCGCGGCAGCGACGTCCTCCAGCTGGAACGCAATCTGGTGGCACTCGGCCTCGGACGCGGCATCCTCGTGGACCCCCGCTACGACGAGGCGACCGAGGCCGCCGTCGAACGGTGGCAGACGTCCCTCAACCGCGTCCCGACCGGCCGGGTCGGGCACGGGCATGTCGTGTTCCAGCCCGAGCGGGTCACCGTCGTCCGCGCGGACGCGGCGCTCGCCGATCGGGTGGGGCCCGACACTCCCGTGCTCACCGTCGCCTCCACCCGGCCCGTGGTCCGCGCCGACCTGGGGCAGAACGAGGCACGGTACGCGGCCGATGGTACGAAGGTCGAGGTCACCCTGCCCAGTGGGAAGTCGGTACAGGGCCGGGTCACCGGCACGGTGCGCCCGGCGGACGCTTCCGGGGGCGGAAGCGGAGGGGGAGGCGGAGGCGGAGGCGGATCGGGCGACGGCATCACCGTCGAGATCGCCCTGGACGGCGGTACGTCGGCGGTGTCCGGCGAGGACACCGAAGCCACGGCGAACGTACGGTTCATCAGCAAGAGCCGTCAGGACGTCCTCACGGTCCCGGTGGAGGCGATCGTCGCCCTGCGCGGCACGGACGGCGGATACGGCCTCCAGATCGTGGAGGGCGCCACGTCCCGGATGGTGCGGGTCGAGACGGGGATGACGGCGGACGGCCGGATCGAGGTCGGCGGGCCCGGGATCACCGAGGGGATCGAGGTCGGGGTGGCCGTCGAATGACGTACTCCGTCTCCACCACCTCCACCGCCTCCACCACCACCGGGCCCGTGGTCGAACTGCGGGACGTCGGCAGGACGTACCCGGGCGGGGTTCACGCCCTGCGCGGGGTGAGCCTGAGCGTCGACGCCGGTGAACTGCTGGCGATCGTCGGCCCCTCGGGTTCCGGCAAGTCGACGATGCTCCATGTCGTCGGCACCCTCGACGCGCCCACCACGGGCACGGTCCGGGTGGCCGGGTACGACGTGGGGCGGCTGTCCGACGCCCGGCTGTCCGCGTTGCGGGCCCGCCACATCGGCTTCGTCTTCCAGCACTTCCACCTGGCGGCGGGCCGGGACGCCGTCGACAACGTCGCGGACGGGCTGCTGTACGCGGGAGTCCCCCGTGGCGGACGCCGCGCCCTGGCCCGCGCCGCCCTGGAACGGGTCGGGCTCGGCCACCGCCTGCGGCACCGGCCCGCCGAGCTGTCCGGCGGCGAGAAGCAGCGGGTGGCCATCGCCCGCGCCGTGGTCGGCGAACCGGATCTGCTGCTCGCCGACGAGCCGACGGGCGCGCTGGACTCGGCGTCCGGCGCGGTGGTGATGGACCTGCTGCACGAGTTGAACGCGGCGGGCACCACGATCTGCGTGATCACCCACGACAACGAGATCGCGGCGTCGCTGCCGCGCCGGGTCCGCTTCCGGGACGGGACGATCGTCGCCGACTCCCGCACCGGGGAGGCGGTTCCCCGATGAGCCCGCGCACTCCGCGCCGCGTACGGCGGCCCGGCCCGAAGCCGGCGCGCCCGGCACTCCGGGACGTCCTCGCGCTCGGCGCCGTCGGGCTGCGGGCCCGGCGGGCCCGGGCCGCGCTCTCCGCCCTCGGGATCGCGATCGGGATCGCCACGATGGTCGCCGTGATCGGTGTCTCCCACTCCAGTACATCGGATCTGATGGCACGGCTCGACCGGCTGGGGACCAACCTCCTCACCGTCGAGGCGGGCGAGGAACGGGACGGCACACCGGTGAAGCTGCCGAAGTCGGCGGTGGCGATGGTGGAGCGCATCGGGCCCGTACAGCAGGCCACGGCGACCGGGCACGTCGACGCCCGGATCCGCCGCAGCGACCTGGTGCCCGAGGAGCGGGCGCCCGGGGTCACCGCGCAGGCCGCCAGGACCGATCTGCTGGCGGCGCTCAACGCCGAGATGGCCCGGGGCACCTGGCTGAACAGCGCCAACGAGCGGCTGCCGGTGACCGTCCTGGGTTCGGTCGCGGCGCGGCGTCTCGGGGTCACCGCGCCGGGCGAGAAGATCAGGATGGGGGACGAGTACGTCGTCGTGGTCGGGATCCTCGCACCGGTGGAACTGGTCCCCACCCTCGACCGGGTGGCGCTGGTCGGCTTCCCCGCGGCACGGACCTACTTCGGCTTCGACGGCCATCCCACGATGATCTTCGAACGCTCGCCGGATGCCACGGTCGAGGACGTCCGCGCCGTGCTGGCCCGTACCGTCAGCCCCGGCGCCGAGCACGGTGTCAAGGTCTCCCGGCCGTCGGACGCGCTGGCGGCGAAGGCCGCGACGGACGAGGGGCTGACCGCCTTGATGCTCGGTCTGGGCGCGGTGGCGCTCCTGGTCGGCGCGGTCGGCGTGGCCAACACCATGATCGTCTCGGTCCTGGAGCGGCGCCGGGAGATCGGTCTGCGCCGGGCGCTCGGCGCCACCAGGAACGCGATCCGGATCCAGTTCCTCACCGAGTCCCTGCTGCTGTCGGCCGTCGGCGGAGCCGCGGGAGCTGCCATCGGCTCGGCGGCGACCCTGGGTTTCGCCCGGTTCCAGGGCTGGACCGCGGTGATCCCCCCGTGGTCCCTGGCGGGCGGCGTCGGTGCCACCCTGCTCGTCGGCGCCCTGGCGGGCCTGTACCCGGCGGTACGGGCCTCCCGGCTGCACCCGACGGTGGCGCTGAACGCGATGTGACGCTCCCCTTGCGGGGCGCTTTGGGGGTCCTGAGCCCCGGCGCCGGGCGCTCCAGCTGTCCCTCCGGCCGGGGTGGTGCCGCCACAAGGAGTTTCGGCTGCGGGCCGTCCGTGGCTGGTCGCGCAGTTCCTCGCGCCCCTGGATACCCGGCTGCCCCGCCCGGCAATGCCCCGGCCCACCGGGCGGGGATGTGTTTCGGACGCGGGCCGTCCGTGGCCGGTCGCGCAGTTCCTCGCGCCCCTGGATACCCGGCAGCCCCCGCCCTCGCGGGGCCACCGGGTGGCTCAGGCGGGTGGGACGACACCCGGGGGGCGCAGGGCGGTTGCGAGGGTCGGGCCGATTACCGTGAGGGCGGTGGGGTCCATCAGGCGCAGATGGGCGAAGGGCACCGGGACCACCGTGATGTCGCCGCCGATATGGGGGCGCCACCGGTGGGCCAGGCCGGGGGCTGCGTTGCCCTCGGGCGAGCCGAACACCAGCAGCGGGCCGTCGAAGACCCCGGCGGGCGCCGTCGTCTCGTCCATCAGGCGTATGAGGTTCCGGGTCACGTGCAGGACCCGTTCCCCCGCGCCCACCGCCTCCGCGCGGTCCACCGGGCCGCCGTCCCGGGCGATCGCGTGGACGTCCGGCGCTCCGCCGGCCGCCGGTTCGCCGCGAACGGCGCCGACGGGCCAGGAGTCGATCGCCGCGAGCAGCCCCACCCGGTGGCCGAGTCCGCGGAGCCGTACCGCCAGGGAGTGGGCCACCGTTCCGCCGAAGGACCAGCCGGTCAGCAGATAGGGGCCTTCGGGCTGTGCGCCGGTGATCTGCCGCAGATAGTCGGCGACGAGCGCGTCGTAGCTCTCCGCGAGGCCGCCGGTGCCGTCGAGACCGCGCGCCTGGAGGGCGAACACCGGATGCTCCCGGGGGACGTACGGCAGCAGGCCCGTATAGCTCCAGCCCAGTCCGCTGCCCGGGTGGACGCACCACAGCGGCGGTCCCGCGCCCTCGCGCAACCGGAGCAGCGGGCCGAGGGCCGTGGGGCCCGCGACCGGGTCGCGCAGCAGGCCCGCGACCGTCGGCCGGAGGAAGAGCCGCTGGACGGTGATGTGGACTCCGGCGGCCTCGCGGGCGCGCCGTATCAGCCGCGGTACGAGGAGGGAGTGCCCGCCCAGCTCGAAGAAGTTGTCGTCCGCGCCGATCCGGTCCTCGGGAACGTCCAGGATCTCGGCGAAGACGGCGAGCAGCGCCTTCTGTTCCGGGGTGGCGGGGGCCCGCCCGGACGCGCCGCCGCCCGGTTCAGGACCGGCGGTCGTCGGCGGCGCCGGCAGGGCGGCCCGGTCGGTCTTCCCGTTGGGGGTCAGCGGCAGTTCGGGGATGACGACGACCGCCGAGGGGACCATGGGCGCGGGCAGGGTCTCCCCGAGCGCCCGGCGGATCCGGGCCGGGTCGAGCGCGGCGGGGTCGCCGGACGGGACGGCGTAGGCCACCAGCCGGCGGTCGTCGGCGGAGCGTTCGACGACGGTCACGGCGCCCCGGGCGACGCCCGGCAGCGCGCCGAGCGCGGCCTCGATCTCGCCGAGTTCGATGCGATGGCCGCGGATCTTGACCTGGCCGTCGGCCCGTCCCACGAACTCCAGGTCGCCGCCGGGCAGTCGGCGGACGAGGTCCCCGGTGCGGTACATCCGGCCGCCCGGCGGGCCGTACGGGTCGGCGGTGAACCGTTCGGCGGTCGGGGCCGGACGGCCCCGGTAGCCGCGGGCCAGGCCCTGCCCTGCGACGTACAGCTCCCCCACCACCCCGGCCGGGAGCAGCCTCAGCCGGGCGTCGAGGACGAGGAGGCGGACGCCTTCGATCGGGCGCCCGATGGGCACGGGTCCCGGCGGGGTCGGCTCCCCGGGTTCCAGCCGGTACTCGGCGCAGGCGACCGTGGTCTCGGTGGGACCGTAGAGATTGTGGACGCGTACGTCCGGGTTGCGGGCGCGCCAGCGGTCGAGCAGCGGGCCGTGCAGCGCCTCGCCGCCGATGAGCAGGGAGTGTTCGGGGGCGACGGAGTCCGGAAGCTGGGTGAGCAGCTCCAGATGGCCGGGGGTGGCGCCCATCAGCGTCGGCGGCGCGAGGGGCCCGGCGCCGGGCGCGGCCTCGAACCGTACGCGTCCGCCGCTGATCAGCGGGGTGTAGAGGCCGGGTACCGCCCCGTCGAAGGCGACGGAGAGGCCGATCAGACTCACCCCGGCAGCGGCGGGGTAGCGGTCGCGGCAGTTGCGGAGGTACGCGGCGAGGGCGCCGTGCTCGACGACCACGCCTTTGGGGCGTCCGGTGGAGCCGGAGGTGTAGATCACGTACGCGGGGTGCGCGGGGTGGGCCGGCCCGAGCGGCTTCGCCGGGCCGGGCGGGGCGCCGGGGGGATCCGCCGGTACGTCTCCGTCCAGCTCGATCACGGGCAGGCCGGCGCGGAGGCCGGCGGGGGTGCCGGGCCGGGTCAGCAGCAGCCGGGGCGCGGCGTCACCAATCAGGAAGGCGAGGCGCCGTTCGGGGTTCCCCGGGTCGAGCGGCACATAGGCGGCTCCCGACTTCAGGACCGCGAGCAGCGCCGTGACCAGGTCGGTGCCGGGTGGCAGCAGGACCACGACACGGTCCTCGGGCCCGATGCCGCGGCGGATCAGCTCCCGGGCCAGCCGGGCGGCGCGGGCGTCCAGTTCGCCGTAGGTGAGCCGGTCGTCGCCGTGTTCGACCGCGACGGCGGCGGGGGTACGGGCCGCCTGGTCCGCGATCAGCTCGGGGAGCAGGGGTCCGGCGGGCGCGGCGGGCGGTCCGCCGGTGAGGAGTTCGGCCCGCTCCCCGGGGGTGAGCAGCTCCGCGTCGCCGATCCTGGTGTCAGGTTCGGCCGCGCACACCGCCAGCAGCCGGACGAGCCGGTCGGCGAGGCGCTCCACGGTCGGGGGGTCGAAGAGGTCGCGGGAGAACTCCACGGCCCCCTCCATTCCGGCGACGCGTTCGCGCTGTCCCGCGCGGCGTTCCCGGAGGTGGACGGTGAGGTCCACCTTGGCGTCCGCTTCGACCACGGGTTCCAGGGTGGCCTCGACGCCGGGCAGCCGTGGTACGGCGTCGGTGTCCTCGACCAGGCTGAGGCCGACTTGGAAGAGGGGGTTCCAGGCGGCGGAGCGGACCGGGCGCACCACTTCGACGAGCCGGGCGAAGGGCAGGTCCTGGTGGGCGTAGGCGGCGAGGTCGGTCTCCCGTACCCGGCGCAGGAGTTCCCGGAAGGTGGGGTCGCCGCCGGTGTCGGTCCGCAGGACGAGGGTGTTGACGAACATGCCGATCAGATCGTCGAGTCCCTCGTCGGTGCGTCCGGCGACGGCGGAGCCGATCGGGATGTCGGTTCCGGCGCCGAGCCGGGTGAGCAGTGCGGCCAGCGCCGTCTGGAGCACCATGTAGAGGCTCGCCCCTTCGCGGCGGGCCAGTTCCAGCGCCGCCCGGTGGGTGTCGCGGCCGATGGTCAGGGGGACGGAGCCGCCGCGGTAGCTCGCGACGGCGGGGCGGGGCCGGTCGACGGGGAGTTCCAGGCAGTCGGGGATCCCGTCGAGGGTCCGCCGCCAGTAGGCGAGTTGCTCGGTGGCGAGGCTGCCGGGGTCGTTCTCGTCGCCGAGGAGGTCCCGCTGCCAGAGTGTGTAGTCGGCGTACTGCACCGGCAGGGGTTCCTGGTCGGGGGCCCTGCCGTCGGCGCGGGCCGTGTAGGCGGCGGCGAGATCGCGCAGCAGCGGGGCGAGGGACCAGCCGTCGGCGGCGATGTGGTGCAGCACGATCAGCAGGACGTGTTCCCGCTCGCCGACGGCGAAGAGGTCGGTGTGGAGCGGTGGCCGCCGGGTGAGGTCGAAGGGCCGGTGGAGCGCGGCGTCCAGGGCCGGGCGGAGTCCGGTGGCGTCGACGGTCGTGGTCCGCAGCGGGGGGCGTGCCTCGTCGGGTTCGAGGATCCGCTGGTACGGCTCCCCTTCCGGGTCGGGGAAGACGGTCCGCAGGCTCTCGTGGCGGGCGACGACGTCCGCGAAGGCGGCTTCGAGGGCGGCCCGGTCCAGGTGTCCGCGGAGCCGGTAGCCGAGGGCGATGCGGTAGCCCGTACCGCCGTCCAGCCGGTCGAGGAAGAGGATCCGGGCCTGGGCCTGTGACAGCGGGATCATCGTCCGTCCTCCCCCCGGGGCCTGCGGCGCAGCACGGGCCGCCGCCGTACGCCCTCGGTGGGGCCGGGGTCGGGCAGGGCGGCGGCGAGCGCGGCCGGGGTCGGGGCCTCGAAGACGGCGCGTACCGCGACGTCCACGTCGAGGACGGTACGGATCCGGCTGGTGAGGCGGGTCGCCAGCAGGGAATGGCCGCCCAGGTCGAAGAAGGACTCGTCGGCGCCGACCCGGTCGAGGCCGAGGAGTTCGGCGAAGAGCTCGCAGAGGGACTTCTCGCGGGGGGTGCGGGGTTCGCGGAGGTCGGCCCGGCGCGAGAAGTCGGGTACGGGCAGTTCCCTGCGGTGGACCTTGCCGCTGAGGGTCAGCGGCATCCGCTCCAGGAAGACGGTCGCGGAGGGCAGCATGAAGTCGGGCAGTGACGTGGCGGCGAAGGCGCGCAACTCCCCCTCGTCGACCTCGGTGCCGGGGCGTGGCACGACATACGCCACCAGGCGTTTGCCCGCCCCGGGTGTGCCGTCGTCCCGGACGACGACGGCGACCTGGGCGACCCGTTCGTGGCGGGCGAGTACGGATTCCACCTCGCCGGGTTCGACCCGGAAGCCGCGGACCTTGACCTGGTCGTCGACGCGTCCGGCGAAGGCGAGGTGTCCGTCGTCGGTCCACCGCACCACGTCTCCGGTGCGGTACATCCGGGATCCGGGCGGCCCGAAGGGGTCGGCGACGAACCGGCGGGCGGTGAGTCCCCGGCGGGCCCAGTAGCCGCGGGCGAGGGCGGCTCCGGCGATGTACAGCTCCCCCTTCACGCCCGGCGGTACCGGCCGCAGCCATCGGTCGAGCACATGGAGCCGGGTGTTCCAGATCGGGCCGCCGATGGGTGCCGTGGTCGATTCCCAGCCGGGCAGTTCCTCGGCCGTGAGCGCGAAGGCGGTCACCAAATGGGTCTCGGTGGGGCCGTACAGGTTGTGCAGCCGGCGTCCGGGCCGCAGGGCGAGGAACTCGCGCAGCCGCGGGGTGAGCCGCAGGGCCTCGCCGCCCTGGCTGATGTCGCGCAGCGCGGGCAGGGCGAGGCCCTGTTCCAGCGCGGCTTCGGCGATGGCCTCCACCATCACCTGCGGGGTGCAGATCTCGTGGACGCCGTGTTCGTCCAGCCAGCGGACCAGGGCCGCCGCGTCGCGGCGTACGTCGGCGTCGGGCACGGCGACCTGTTTGCCCGCGGTGAGCGGTTCGATGATCTCCCAGGCGGAGACGTCGAAGCTGAAGGCGGAGAACTGCGCCACCGGGCCCGCGGGGGCGCCGGCCCGGCCCCGGGCGATCCAGTCGGTGTGGTACTGCACCAGGTTGACCATGGCGCCGGAGACCATGGTGACCCCCTTGGGGGTGCCGGTGGAGCCGGAGGTGTGGATGACGTAGACGGGGGTGTCGGGCACGAGGGGGGAGGTGCGTTCGGCGTCCCGGACGTCGTGCCCGGGGCGGGCGGCGATCCGGTCCCGTACGCCCGTGTCGTCCAGCACGATCCGGGGCACGCCCCCGGGCAGTGCGGCGGCGGTCGCCCCGGTGGTCAGCAGGGCCGCCGGGCGGACGTCGTCCAGGAGGAAGGCGATGCGCTCGGCCGGATAGCCGGGGTCGAGCGGCAGATACGCCGCCCCGGCCTTGAGGACCGCCCAGACCGCGGCGATCAGGTCGGTGGAGCGGGGCAGGGCGATGGCGACGACCCGTTCGGGGCCCGCGCCGTGGGCGATCAGCTCGCGTGCCAGCCGGTTCGCGCGGGCGTTGAGCGCGGCGTACGAGAGCAGCTCGCCGGCGGCGGTGACGGCGGGGCGCCCGGGGTCCCGGTCCGCCCAGGCCTCCAGCAGCTCGGGCAGGGTGGCATCGGCGACGGGGTGGCCGGTCGCGTTCCAGCGGGTCAGGACCCGCTCCCGCTCGCCCGGCCGGAAGAGTTCCAGGGCGCTCAGCCGCAGCTCCGGCCGGTCCGTGACCGCGCGGATGAGCAGCAGCAGCCGTTCGGCGATCGTCCGGACCGTGGTCTCGTCGAAGAGTTCGGTACTGAAGTGGACCGCGCCGCCGAGCCCGGCGGGCCCGTCGGCGGCGGGCGAGGTGTCGTCCAGTTCGATCACCAGGTCGAAGGGGGTCGTGCCCTTCTCCACGGTCGCGCGGCGGGCGGTGACGCCCGGGAGGTCGAGCCGTCCCGCGCGGGTGTTCTGGAGGACCAGCATGACCTGGAACAGCGGATGCCGGGCCGGCGACCGTTCCCGTACCAGGTCCTCGACGAGCATTTCGAAGGGGATGTCCTGGTGGGAGAGGGCGTCGAGGGCGGACTCCCGTACCCGGTCGAGCAGTTCGGCGAAGGAGGGGTTGCCGGCGAGGTCGGTCCGCAGGACGAGGGTGTTGCTGAAGAAGCCGACGAGGTCCTCCAGCGCGGCGTCGTCGCGGCCGGCGGTCGGGAAGCCGATCGGGATGTCGTCGCCCGCGCCGAGTTTGCCGAGGAGGGCGGCGAGGACGGCCTGCACCACCATGAAGAGGCCGGCGCCCCGGGATCGGGCCAGGTCCTCCAGGGCGCGGTGGAGGTCGGCGGGGACCGTGAGGGGGATCGACGCGCCCCGGGAGGTGGCGGTCGCCGGACGGAGCCGGTCGAACGGCAGGTCGATCTCCTCCGGCAGTTCGGCGAGCGCCGTCCGCCAGTAGGCCAGTTGGCGGGCCACGACGCTGCCGGGGTCGGCGGCGGTGCCCAGGAGGTCCCGCTGCCAGAGCGCGTAGTCCGGGTACTGGACGGGCAGCGGCGGCAGCGCCGGGGCGCGGCCGTCGCGGCGGGCCGTGTACGCCTCCGACAGATCGCGCAGCATCGGCCGGTGCGACGAGCCGTCCCCGGCGATGTGGTGGATCACCAGCAGCAGGACGTGCTCGTCGGGGCCGGTGGCCAGCAGGGTCGCCCGCAGCGGCGGTTCGCGGTCGAGGGCGAACGGAAGCCGGGTGAGCCGGGTCAGCTCGGCCGCGAGCCCTTCCGGTGGTACGGGGACCACCGGCAGGGCGAGTTCGGCGGCGGCGGGGTCGAGGACCCGCTGCCGGGGTTCGCCGTCGGTGGCCGGGAAGACGGTGCGCAGCGACTCGTGCCGGGCCGTCAGATCGCCGAGCGCCGCCCTCAGGGCGGGGACGTCCAGCGTTCCGGTGAGCCGGAGCGCCATCGGCTGGTGGTAGGTGGCCTCGTCGCCCCGGAGCTGGTGCAGGAACCACAGCCGTGACTGGGCGTACGAGAGGGGGATCCGTTCGGGGCGTACGGTACGGACCGGTCCTGCGGGCCGGGGTGTCCTCGGTGTCTCGGGCGCGGCGCCGTGGCCGGGGCCGGTCGGCGGGACGGGGCCCAGCCGGGCCGCGAGGGCGGCGACGGTGGGTGATTCGTACACGGTACGGATCCCGATCTCGCGGCCGAACCGGGCGCGGATCCGGCCCAGCAGCCGGCCCGCCGACAGGGAGTGGCCGCCCAGGGCGAAGAAGTCGCCGTCGCCGCCGACCCGGGCCGGGTCGACACCGAGGACCTCGGCGAAGACGGCGCACAGCGCCTCCTCGACGGGTCCGGCGGGCGGGCTCGCGCCGTCGGGGTGCTCGGCCGCGGGGACCGTGAGGGCGGCCCGGTCGACCTTGCCGTTGGAGGTGAGGGGGAGTTCGGCGACGACGACGATCCGGGTGGGGACCATGGCGGAGGGGAGGACGGCGGCCAGCTCGTCGCGGACGGCGGCGGGGTCGGGCCGGGCCCCGGGTCCGGCTCCGGCTCCGGGTCCGGGTCCGGGTGCCGGGACGACGAACCCGGTCAGCCGGGTGCCCGTACCGTCGTCCCGGGCGACGGCGGCGGCCTGTCCGACGCCCGTACAGCGGACGAGGGCCGACTCGACCTCGCCCAGTTCGATCCGGAAGCCGCGCACCTTGACCTGGCCGTCGGCCCGGCCGATGAACTCCAGCTCCCCGCCGGGGAGCCGGCGGACCAGGTCACCGGTCCGGTACATCCGGCCGCCCGGCGGGCCGTAGGGGTCGGCCGTGAACCGTTCGGCGGTGAGCGCGGACCGGCCGAGGTAGCCGCGGGCCAGTCCGGCGCCCGACAGATACAGCTCGCCCGCCACCCCGTCCGGTACGGGCTCCAGCCCGCCGTCGAGGACCCTGACCACGGTGCCGGGCACCGCCCGGCCGATCGGCGGGTCCGTGCCGCGCGCGGGGGCCGCGCAGGGGTGGCGGGTGGCGTCGACGGTGCTCTCGGTGGGCCCGTAGGCGTTCCACAGGGCGCGGCCCGGTCCGGCCCAGCGGTCCACCTCCTCGGCGGGCAGGCGCTCGCCGCCCGCGGACATCAGCCGCAGCGCGGGCAGTTCGGCGGGCCGCAGCGGTGGCAGCACGCCGGGGGTGACATGGGCGACGGTGACGCGTTCCCCGGCGAGCAGGGCCTGGAGGGCGTGCGGGTCGACCCGCTGCTCCTCGTCGGCGAGCACCACGGTCGAACCCGCGGCGAGCGGGACGAACAGGCCGATCACGGAGGCGTCGAAGGTGAAGGCGTGCCAGGCCAGCACCCGGTCGTCGGGCCGTAGTTCGTGGTGGGCCGCGGTGGCGCGGACGAAGAGCGCGATGGACCGGTGGGCCACCACGACGGCTTTGGGACGGCCCGTTGAACCGGAGGTGTAGAGGGCGTACGCGGGGTTCTCCGGGCGCAGCGGGGCCCGGAGCTCGGTGCGGGTGACGGGGGTGTCGGGGACGGGTTCCGCCGCCTCGGCCGCGGTGTCGTCGATGAGCAGCAGGGGTCCGTCCGGCCGTATCCCGGCGAGCCGGTCGGCCAGTTCGGCGACGGTGACCACCAGCGCGGGGGCGCAGTCCCCGAGCGCGTGGGCGATCCGCTCCGCCGGATGGCCGGGGTCGAGGACGACCTGGGCCGCGCCCGCCTTGAGGACGGCCACCATGGCGACCACGGCGTCCGGTGTCCGGGGCAGCAGGAGCGCGACATACCGTTCGGGTCCTGCGCCGCGGGCGATCAGCCGGCGGGCGAGCCGGTTGGAGCGGGCGTCGAGTTCGGCGTACGTGAGGGTCGTCGCGCCCTGGACGACGGCCGCGCGCCCGGGGTCCCGGGCCGCTCCCTCCGCCAGCAGCGCCGGCAGGACGGTCCGGTCACGGCCGGCGGCCGGTTCGCCGTGGCCCGCCGCCAGGACCCGGGTCCGCTCGGGTCCGGTCAGCAGGCCTATCCGGCCGAGGGGGGTGTCGGGGGGCAGTTCGGCCAGCCGGGACAGGAGTTCCGTCAGCCGGGTGGTGTGCCCGTGCTGTTCGGCGCTGCTGTAGAGGCGGGGGTCGGCGTCGAGGACGAGGCGCATCCCGCCGTCGGGCTCGTGGTCCCACAGGGTGAGGCCGAGGTCGTGGAAGGGTCCTGTGGAGAGGTTGTGCGTGGTGTAGTGGCCCTCGCCGAAGGCGCCGTGGCGGGTGAACGGGATGACGTTGACGGACATCGACCACAGGGCGTCGCCGGGCACCGTCCCCAGGTCGCGGCCGAGGTCCTCGGAGCGGTAGCGCTGATGCCAGAAGGCGGTGCCGATCCGGCGGGACGCCTCGGCGACGAGGTCTTGCAGCGACATCCCGGGCCGGACGGGGAGCCTGATCGGGACGATGTTCGACATCATGCCGGGGACCGCGGGGGTCCCGGGGCGGCCCGGTGCCGCGGTGTCGAGGTCCCGGCCGGGGACGGCGAAGCCCACCACGACGTCCTGTTCGCCGGTGACCCGGCCGGTGTAGAGAGCGGTGGCCGCCACGGCGAACCGCGCGGTACCGGTCCGCAGCGCCGCGGCGGCGTCCCGCAGCCGGGCGGCGTCCGCCGGGGAGACGGCCCTCTCCTGTCGCCGGCGCTCCCGGGCCGGTCCCCGGGGGCTGAGCCCGCCCGGGCTGCGGGGGGCGGGGCGGGCGGCCAGCGCGTCGAGCCAGTACGCCCGGTCCTCGTCGAACCCGGCGGAATCCCGGTAGGCGGCCTCCTGGGCGAAGAGGTCGCGCAGCGGGGGGAGGGCGGGCTCCGGTACGGCCCGGCCCGCCGCGAGCGCCGTGTAGATCCGCGCCAGCCGGTCGCCCAGCACGGCGTAGCTGAGGCCGTCGAGAACGAGGTGGTGGCAGCCCCGGTAGAAGAGGAACCGCCGCTCCCCCAGCGGGAAGAGCGCCTGGCGGACCAGCGGCCCGGTCAGCGGGTCCTTTAATCGCGCCAGGTCCGCCCGCATCCACTCCAGGGCCGCCGCGCGCGGATCGGGCTCACCGAGGACGTCGACGACCGCCAGAAGCTCGTCGGGGGGCGGGCCGATGTACTGCGCCGGTCCCCCGTCGTCCTCGCGCAGGACCAGCCGCAGGGTCTCGGCCTCGTCGGTCAGCCGCCGCAGCGCCGCTCGGAACACCCCGATGTCCAGGGGCGCGGTGATGTCGAGGTATTCCCCGACGTTCAGGATGGAGCTGTCCGGATCGAATTTCTGGGCGTACCACATACCCTGCTGGCCGGCCAGCAGGGGCAGGCCTTCCGCACGGCGGTCCGGCATCTCACACCTCTTAGGTCGTCTCTTTCGGATCCATGACATCGGTGACGGCGGCACGGAAGAACTGACGACGCGCGACGGAATCGGCGGGGAACAGCGGAAGAACGGCGGGAAGGCCTCCGGATACGAACCCGCCCGGGACGCCCGGGGCGTGCCGGGGGATCACCCCGCCGGGTACAGGTGTACGGGGTATCCGCCGGTGGTCCGGACTACCGCGGGGAAAACCCGGGCCTGCCGCGCGGCCGACACCCGGGGGCGCCGCGGTCGGCTCGTAGCGGCGACCACGACCGAACCCGGGCCGGTGCGCGCCCACCCCGATACGGTGTTTCGCGATTCACTGCGTTCCCCGTTCTGGTGACGACGGCGGCCGTCTTCCTCAGGTGGTCACGGGCAGAGAAGTGGACACAGTGTCACCTGATGTCCCACAAAGGGCAAGACCTCCGTTGGCCATGGTCATCGCGCCACCCGGGCGCCCCCACCCGGCATCTCCCCCTCTCGACAAGGGCACGTCGGCTGGGCATCCTGGCACTCCGCCGACACGATTCAGGCCACTAGCCATCAGAGGGGCGGGCAGGGAGTATGACCACCGCATCGCGGGGCGCGGCGTTCGATCGGCGAACGCCGGTTTGCCGCCGTAACGCCCCGGGGGAGAATTCCTGTCGTCCCTCGTGGGGCATCTGAACTTCTGTGCTTCCGGCCTTCCGAGAGTTCCCCGTCGGGGCGGCCGGGCAGTTCTCCGCACCGTGTTTCCTCCGGCCCGTCAGGGCACCATCCGGACAGCGAACAACTGGGAGCGAGCGGGCATGTCTCTTCAGGACACCGAAAGAGCAGTGGCACATATCTTCAATTCGGCCGTCGCGGCCTCCGCCATCAGCGCGGCCTGGGAACTGGGCGCACTCGACGAGCTGAAATCGCGGGGCGCGCTCGACATCGGCGAGTTCGCCGCCGAGCGCCGGCTCGACTTATCCGCGACGACGGGGCTCTTTCGCGCCCTGGCCGCTGTGGACATCGTCGAACGCGCCGACGACAAGGTGACCCCGGCCGGGAACTTCGACGAGACGTACCGCACCCGTTCCTTCTTCCACTGGCTCTCCCGGGGCAGCGGCGATCTGTTCCGCCGGATGCCCGAGCTGCTTCCCGAGCGCAACCGCACGGGCGACTACTACCAGCGGGACAGCGCCGCGATCGCCGTCGCCTGCCGGGAGATCAGCTCCTTCTGCTACGACCCCTGGTTCGACGAGGCCATCGACGGGCTCGACTTCGAGCCGGGGGTCGTCGCGGATCTGGGCTGCGGCAGCGGTGAGCGCGTCCTCCAGCTCCTGCGCCGACACCCGCGGGCCCACGGGGTGGGGATCGACATCGCCGCGCCGTCCCTGGAGGTCGCCGCGGCCGCCGCGGACGAGGCCGGGTTCGCCGAGCGGGTCTCCTTCGTCCTGGCGGACGTCCTGGAGATGGCGGCGCGCCCCGAGTTCGCCCGGGTGGATCTGCTGACCTGCTTCATGATGGGCCACGACTTCTGGCCGCGCCCCCGGTGCGTGGCGACGCTGCGGCGACTGCGTGAACTCTTCCCCGGGACCCGGCGGTTCCTGCTGGGCGACGCCACTCGCACCGTGGGGACGGCCGACCGCGACCTGCCCACCTTCACCCTGGGGTTCGAGGTGGCGCACGACCTCATGGGCACGTTCATCCCGCGGGCCGACGACTGGGAGTCCGTCTTCGCGGAGGGCGGCTGGCGGCTGCGGAAGAAGTACGCGATCGACATCGCGGTCGGCGAAGTGATCTACGAGCTGGAACAGCTCTGACCGGCCCGGCGCCGACCGAAAGGGAATCCCCCGTGACCCCGCCCGTACCACCCCTGCCACCCGTACCGCCCCTGCCACCCCGACTGCACCACATCGCCGTCCAGACCGCCGATCTCGCCAACAGCGTCGCCTGGTACGAGGAGTACTTCGGCTGCCGCCCCACCTGGTCGACGGACGCGTTCTCCCCGCTGACCCGGAGCCGGCTGCCCGGCATCGTCGTGATGGCCGAGGTGGAGGCGGAGGGGATGCGGTTCCATCTCTTCGAGTACGCGGACTGCGACGGCCGGAGGCTGCCACCGGACCGCCCCCAGTTCCAGCACGTCTGTCTGGTGGCGACGTCCTCCGCCGACCTGCGGGAACGGCGCCGGCACTGGCTGGCGGTCCGCGACTCGGGCCGCTTCGTCTTCGCCCACGACGAGGAGCCCACCGAGGTCGTCGTCGACGACGACGGGGTGGAGAGCTTCTACTTCCTCGACGTCAACGGCCTGGAATTCGAGTTCACCCATGTTCCGGAGGGACCGGCGTGAGAACGACATCGGCATGGCGGCCCGAGGCCGCCCTGGGCTTCTCCCGGCGCCCCGGCTGGGACTTCGGCGACTACCCCTACTCCATGGAGCCCCTGACCCTGCCCCATCCGCCGGAGGCCGTCACCCAGGCGCCCGGAACGCTCTCGGCGGCCGCCGACGACGCCGTCACCCGCTTTCTGGCGGAGGCCCGCGAAGGATTCGGGACGACCACTCCGGTGGACGCCGACTCGCTGGAGCGGCTGTTCTGGTTCCGGTGGATCGTCGGGCACCATGTCTCGTTCGTCATCTGGCGGCTGATCGCCGACGCCCTGGCCGAGGTCAACGACGGCACCGGGGACCAGGACGCCGCGGCCGTCCGGCTGACCGAGTACGTCCGGGCGTACTGCGGCATGCTCCTGTACACGGGATCCAGCACCCGGGAGATCTACCAGCGGACGATCCGTCCCAGCATGTACCGCCAGCACGACAAGTTCAGCGGCACCTGGGCACCGGACTATCCGGCCGTCCGCAGCCTCTTCCGGGGCCGTAAACCGCCGCCCGTCGTCCCGCACCGGGCCGCCGGCCTGCTGCGCGAGGTCACCCTGACCAACCAGATCCATCTGGGGGTGGCCTCCAAACTCGTCGACCAGGGCCGGTCCCTGTTGCAGGCCGCCGTCCTGGAGGGCAACATCGCCTCGCACCGCACCTGGGGCGCCGTCTTCGACTGCTACTTCCTCACCCTCCGCGCGCCGGTGGGCCCGGAGGAGGTGACCGCCCAACTGCTGCGCCGGCAGAAGGCCGTCGCCGTCGACCTCAACACCAACGGCCTCTACCCCGATGTCGGGGAACCCCTCGATCCGGTCCCCGACGAACTGCGCGACCCCGCGGTGACGGAGTGCGAGAAGGATCTGATCCCGGCCCTGGTCCGGACGGCTGCCCTGGCCGCCGGACGGCCCGCCGACGCCGACGCCGACGCCGGGTCCGGCACCCCGGCGGCCCGGTGAACGCCCTGCGCCACGGCGTCGTGATCCTCCCCGACCAGCGCTGGGAGACCGCCCGCCACCGATGGGTCCGCGCCGAGGAACTCGGCTTCGACCACGTCTGGACGTACGACCATCTGATGTGGCGGTGGCTGCGGGACGACCCCTGGTTCTCCGTCGTCCCCACCCTGACGGCCGCCGCCGCCGCGACCGACCGGATCACCGTGGGCACCCTGGTCGCCAGCCCCGCGTACCGCCATCCCGTGCCGTTCGCCAAGGAGATGATGACCTTGGACGACATCGCGGGGGGCCGGCTGATCTGCGGAGTGGGCGCGGGCGCGGGCGGCTTCGACGACGAGGTGCTGGGCGGGGACCCGCCGACACCCGCCGAACGCGCCGACCGGTTCGCCGAGTTCGTCGAACTCACCGACCAGCTGCTGACCAAGCCCGCGACCAGCTACGACGGCCGCCACTTCCGCTGTCGTGACGTCGCCATGCGGCCCGGCTGTCTCCAGCGGCCCCGGATCCCGCTCGCCGTCGCCGCCACCGGGCCCCGGGGGATCCGGCTGGCGGCCCGGTACGCCGACATCTGGATCACGGCGGGCCGTCCCGGCTGGGGCGAACCCCTCCCCTACGAGCGGGCCCTGCCGGGCCTCGCGGAGCAGTCGGCGGCGGTCGACGCGGCCTGTACCGCCGTCGGACGGGACCCGGCGTCGCTGCGCCGGATGGTCGTCACCGGCGCGATGATCGAGGGGGTCATCGCGTCGGCGGAGTCCTACGCCGACGCCTGCGGACGGTTCGGCGGGCTCGGCTTCACCGACGTCGTCAGCCACTGGCCCAGGACCGGCTTCCCCTATCAGGGGCGGCCGGAGGTGCTCGACGAGATCTCCGCGGCCGTCCTGCGACCCGGGGGCCGCGGGTGATCCCGTACGAGATCGTCCATATGTTCACCGACCGGCCGTACGCGGGCGGCGCCCTGGCCGTCCTGCCGGACGCCGCGGGGCTCGGCACGGCGGCGATGGCGACGCTCGCCGCCGAACTGGGCACCACCGAGACCGTCTTCGTCCTGCCCGCCGCGAAACCGGACGAGGACTACCGGGTCCGGGTGTTCCAGCCCTCCGGCGAGACACCGTTCGGCAGCCACAGCGCCGTCGGCACCGCGGCCACCCTGGTCCGGCTCGGACACCTGCCCGCCGGGCGGGTGGTCCAGGGCTGCGGCCCGGGCCGCCAGAGGCTCGACGCCACGGCGGCCGGGGCCGCGCTCATCGGCGCGGGCCCGCTGCCCGCCACCGGAATCGACCCGGCTCCCCTGCTCGCCGCCGCCGGTCTCACCGGCGCCGACACCACCGCCGATCCCCCGCTGGCGACCGGATTCGGCGCCCCCTTCGCCCTGCTCCCGGTCCGGGACTCCGCCCTCTCCCGGGCCCGCCCCGACCCCGACCGGATGGCGGCAGACGGCCTGAAGGCGCTCTGTCTGCTCGCCTGCGCCCCGGACGGCAAGACCGTCAGGGCGCGGCTCTTCGCCCCCGGCTTCGGCATCCCCGACGATCCGGCGTGCGCGCCGGTGGCGATGGCGCTCGGGCTCTGGCTCGCCGCCACCGGACGGCTGCCCGCCGGGGACGGCGACCACCGGTACACCGTCCACC